>CACZRQ010000082.1 GCA_902783615.1 uncultured Bacteroidales bacterium
ACACTGCTTGAGATATGCGAGCACCTGCTTAATGATGCCGAACTGCTAAAAGAAGAATTTGTCGACTATACTGTCAAACCCGACAAATACAAGGACAAAGATGAAGAGGAACTGCAGAAGGCGAAAGAAAAGGCACTGAAGGAAGCTAGGGAGGAAATCGATGCCTTCAAGGGTGACGTTCAAGAATTGGAAAAGTGGTTGAAGCGGTTGGGACTTGACGACTATGATTCTGGCATACAACTTCCTTACATTCTAAATACCCAGCATTCCAGCTACTGGAAAATCGTCAAAGGTTCATTACAGGGGGATGACAGCTCTATTTTCTTGACTGAGTCGGAACCAATAGAAAATGCGTTTGACATTGTGGATGAGAAAACTGGCGAAATCAAGGAAGAATACGACCGCATCTTTATCGATGTCTATGGGCTTGGCCTCTCTGCTGGCGTAACGTCCTGGGATAATTTCACACCGAAAGAAAAGGCCAGGGCCATCATTGCCTCGCTGCATGGTGCCTACAAGGATTTCATACGCCCCATCATAGAACTCGTGGCAGGCTTTCAGGAAATAAAAAAGGACTTAGGGAAGAAGGATAATTATAAGTATGATATGCGCTACGGGGCACGCAAGCAACCCGAATGGGCGTTACTATGCAAATTGCTAAGAGACTTTAATGAAAAAGGCTATACCGATGAGCTCATGAAAACGTGGGCCGAAGACAAACTTGAATTCTTCAAAGATCTGGCCGTTTACACCTATAATGTTATTGGTACTGAACCCGAAGGTGACAAAAAAGAGGACAAACGTACGTATGCCAACCTTATATACAATATCTATAAGAAATGGACAAAGAACTCGAAATCATCAGATGAATTCATAAAGCAATTCAAGGAAAGATTCAATAACTTTACCTACTTGAAGAATGCCAACTTTGCATCGAAGGTCATCAGTGTATCAGAGTTTGGTCTTGACGCTGCAGGTGCTATCGAAGCACTTGTTAGATCAGACATGAAGTCGACTTTCCACATAACCAAGTCAAGAGATCTGGGCGTAACATTGTTGGCACCAGGAGCGTTCGACAAGACGAAGACTCCATCGGGTGTAATACACTTCGTATGGGACATCCACATGGGAGAATTCACATTTCAGCCTCTCTCTACACTGGAGTTTGCCATTATCACCCCTAATGGCGTTGTCTATGAAAAACCGGCAAGCCTCATCAAAGAGAGCTATTTTGACTATGATGTATCCAAGCTACTAAGCAACAAGGATGCCATTGAAATATTATGGCGTGTTACCGTGCATCATCCACAAAATACCGAGTCAGAAGCTACCCGGTCTGACTATCGGCTTTTCTACTCTAAACTGACAGGAGACATGCCCGAGTTCAAAGATTTGGGCCTGCCTTCAGGTACACTTTGGGCTACGACCAACCTAGGTGCTACGCAAGCGAGTGACTATGGAAACTACTATGCTTGGGGCGAAACCACAGGTTATGATGAGGGTAAAAGGAATTTTACGTGGAAAAGCTATAAATATAGCGGAGACACAAACAATTCACTTACGAAGTACTGTACGAAGAAGGATTACGGCAATAAAGGATTTACCGATGGTGTCACTCAACTGCAAGGCACTGATGACGCCCTGAGTTTGAAGTACGGCTGTTTCTACTCCATTCCCACTAAGGCAGACTGGGAAGAACTGATGACCAACTGTACCTGGAAACGCATGGGCAATTATGCTATGGCAATAGGTAAGAATGGCGAACATATTTATCTGCCGATGGGAGGCTGTCGACAAGATTTCGACCTTTATGATGCAGGCAAGGATGGCTATTATTGGTCATCAACGCTTGATGAGTACAGTCCTGACGATGCGTGGTTTGCCCATTTCAACTTTGGTGCACATGATCAGTATGACTATTACCGCTGTCATGGGCGCAACATTCGTCCTGTTCTCCATAAAGATAATAAAGGTATTTCGCCAGCTTCGCGCAAAGCCAGCAAACTGTCTGGCATTCCTATGAGAAAGCAGGAGGGTGGTGTCGTCATGGAGACTGTCAGCCATCCAACAACAAAATAGAATCAAAAACAATCAAAAACAGTATCATTATGAAACGAATTCTTTCAATCGTTGTTGCTCTCGTAGCAACCATCACAGTCGGGGCTCAGAACATTGCTGTTGTCAGCCCAAGTAACACTACTAAGATTTACCAGACACTTGATGAGGCCATCACCAATGCAGAGAAGGGTAGTATTATCTACCTGCCAGGAGGCGGATTTACTGTGACAGACAATGCCAAGATAGACAAGAAACTCACCATCATGGGTGTCAGTCATCGTGG
>CACZRQ010000083.1 GCA_902783615.1 uncultured Bacteroidales bacterium
CGCTCACCGAGCTTGATGATTTGCTCGCGAGTCTGAATCTGTCGTTTGGAATGGATATTTCTAAGTACAAATTAGATAAAGAATAAAAAATGAGACATAATAGAAAATTTAACCATTTGGGTCGTACTGCTTCTCACAGAGCTGCTATGTTGGCAAACATGGCTGTCTCTCTGATCAAGCACAAAAGAATCACTACGACCGTTGAGAAGGCTAAGGCATTGAAAAAATATGTTGAGCCTCTGTTGACCAAATCTAAGAATGATACTACCAACTCTCGCCGAGTTGTGTTCAGTTATCTTCAAGATAAGTATGCTGTAACCGAGTCGGTCAAGGAAATCTCTGTCAAGATAGCAGATCGTCCGGGAGGATACACTCGTATTATCAAGACTGGCCATCGTCTAGGTGACAACGCTGCAATGTGCTTCATTGAGCTCGTTGACTA
This sequence comes from uncultured Bacteroidales bacterium, assembly GCA_902783615.1. GTDB lineage: Bacteria > Bacteroidota > Bacteroidia > Bacteroidales > Bacteroidaceae > Bacteroides. Next base: position 443 of record CACZRQ010000083.1, read on the forward strand.
CGATGAGAACATGGCTAAGGAGACGGTTAAGAAGGCAACTCGCACTCGTCGTCGTTCAAAGAAGGCTGCTGCTACCGATGCTGTTGAGGTGGCTGAAGCTCCAAAGGCAGAAGAGGAAGTTGCAGCTGCTGATGAAAAACAAGCTGAATAAACCAACTATCTCTAACTATAATGGAAGTCGCCTTAGTGATAAGGCGACTTTTTTTTGCTTTTTTAGGCATACATTCTTGGTTGTATGAAGATAATCAACTAATTTTACCACCGAATTAGAAATTATGAAGATGAAAAGGGTAATATATTTGTTTGTTTTACTGCTTGGGACACTCTCTGCAGCGGCCCAAGACAAGATGTATGACAGTTACGACGACCTGATGAAGGATCTGGGCGACGTTGCCACCACCCTTCACAAGTCGAAGCGCAGCATCAATCAGATTTATTTCTCTCCAGGAGCCGACTACGAAATCTATTCCGAGGGAAACAAAGAGTTGACCAAATACATTAAGAAAAGATGCTTCGCCGTGCGCCTGAGCGATACCCTGTATGTCAATCTCAAACACATGAAATACAAGAAATACCGCTTTGGCAACTGGTATGCCCAAGGGCAAATCGTGGGTGGAAACGTTTATTTCCAGGCTCAGCCATTGGGCCAGATAGCTTCCAGCACCCTGTTGCCTAAAGAAGGCTCCAAGCTGGGTGGCACCGTGGGCGATGCCATCAATGCCAGTAGCCTCAACGTGAGGGTGTACTATGTCATCAACCCAGAAACAGGCACTGCCGATTTCGTGGGCAAGGAAAAGATGAACCAGCTGCTCAGCTCATCTCCCGCGTTGCTCGAAGCCTTCTCACAGGAAGAAAGCGAGGGGGCAGATGTGATTGGCAAATATCTCGACAAGTTGAAATAACCTGCATCACACATGAGAGGGAAGGATAAAAGAAGCGAGCTCCGCGCCCGCATCGTCAAGGTTGCCTCCGATCTTTACCTTCGGCAAGGCATCAAGCGCGTCACCATGGATGATGTCGCCCATGCCTTACGCATCTCCAAACGCACCCTCTATGAAGTGTTCCGTGAGAAGGAAGAGCTGGTCATCGATTGCGTCAAGTTGCAGCGTCAGGAGTTTCAGAAGCAGGTGGACGAATTCCATAGCCAGGGCAGCAATGTGTTGGAATCCACGCTGAAAACCATCCACTTTGCCATGCGGCAATACACTGAAACCAGCAAACTCTTCTTCGACGATGTCAACATCTATCCCCAGGTGAAGGAACTCATGCTGAAAGATCGTGAAAACAAACGCGAGGCCTCTTTGGCCTATTTCAAGTTAGGTGTGGAACAAGGCCTTTTCTTGCCAGACCTGGACTACGACATCATAGCCACCCTCAACGACTATCAGACGCGTATGCTGATGGAAAACACCTCGTTCAAAGGTCATTCCATTACATTGGTAGCTGAAACCATCCTCCTGACCTTCCTCCGCGGAATCGTCACCGATAAGGGCAGGCAAATCTTAGACAACTTCTATCAAGAACATCACCAACAGTGAAAAATCGTATCAATCATATTGGCATATTCATCATGCTTGTATTGGCAGCGCTCTTACTGATGGGCATGCTGCCACAAATCTCTGTGTTCGGACATCCCCTGCGTAAGGTCGATATCCTGTCAGACCTGCATCCCAAGAACGTAGAAAATGTTGATTCCCTCGAGGTTGAGGAAGTGCTGCTGCCTCCTCCTCCCAAGCCCGCTTTCGTGGATACCTGCCGCACAGGCAAGGTGTGCATCGAGGATTATAGCGACGAAACCCAAAGAGGCATGATGCCTTACTACCAAGCTCTCGACCAGCTGCAGCAGGGTAACCGCCTGGTGCGCGTGGCCTATTACGGCGATTCCTTCGTGGAAGGCGACATCCTCACTGCCGATTTGCGCGAGATGCTCCAGAACGAATATGGGGGTTGTGGCATTGGCTATACACCCATTACCTCCATTTCTTCAGGCTTCAGAGTCTCTGTGCGTCAATCAGCTACAGGATTCACCCGCCATTCCATCATGGATACCGATGGTGAATTTGAAAACGCGTTGCAGGACATCTCCAACCACTATTTCAAGGCCGACCCCGAGGCCAGCATCCGTTTCCGTGGGCAGAACAAATACTATGCAAGGCTCGACACCTTCTATCATGCCGCTTTCTTCTTCAACCCCGATTCTGCTTCCACCATCGCTGCATCAGTCAATGGCAGAGGTGTGTTCCAGAAGGAATTTAAGGGCGATAAGCTGCAAGTGGCCGAGGTGGATGGCAAGATAGGCAGCGTTACCTTCTCTGTGCCAGAAGCGCACGAAAATGCCTTGTTCTATGGCGTGGCGATGGATGGAGAAACGGGCATTGCCCTCGACAACCTCTCCATGCGAGGCGCTTCAGGACTGAACGTCCGCGCCATTCCTGCCAAGATGATGCGCCGCTTCTACGAACTGCGCCCTTACGACTTGGTCATTCTGCAATACGGACTGAATGTTGCCACCCAGCAGGGCTACAACTACGACGGCTATATCAAAGGCATGAAGACCACCATCCAGCACCTCAAGGAATACTTCCCTGGAGCTGGCATCCTCATCGTCAGTGTGGCCGACCGCGACTACAAGAACTCAGATGGTGAGGTGAAAACCATGCCAGGCATCCGCAACCTCATCCGCTATCAGCAGAACCTGGCGGCAGAAGAGGGAGTGGCTTTCTGGAACATGTTCGAGGCCATGGGTGGCAACGAAAGCATGAAGATGCTGGTGGATGCCAAGCCCTCGATGGCCAACTACGACTATACCCACATCAATGCGCGGGGCGGTAAGCACCTGGCTGGCTTGCTGTTCGAGGCACTCGTCTATGGTAAGGAGCAATACGACAGGAGGCGTGCTTATGAGGAGAACCCCTAAGCTCATCCTGCTCATCCTGCTGCTGGTGTGCCCCCTGAAGCTTTGGTCGCAAGATGCAATGCCAGTCGTTGCCTCGCTCGATAAAAGCATCGATGCCATCGATTCGTTGGCGCGCTATGGCGAGATTCAAGACACCTTGGCCATGCCATTGGTGACCCTTCCACGAAACTTCCAGCAAACAAAGGAGAACCAGCTTATCGACTCCCTTGGCATCCTGGCTCCCTTCTGGGATAAGATCAGGCAGGTGAAACGCAAGAAGTCGAATGCCATCCTGCGCGTGCTGCATGTGGGCGACAGCCATATCCGCGGCCACATCCTGCCCCGCACGGCTGGCGATTCCCTGCAATTGGCTGTGGAACGCCTCACCTATACCGATATGGGCATCAATGGTGCCACTTGCGAAACCTTCTCTACGCCAGAACACATCAGCGATATCAAGGCAGAGCGACCTGATCTGCTGATTCTTTCCTTCGGCACCAATGAGAGCCACAGTCGAGGCTACAACCCCATGCGGCATTACCAGCAGATGGACACCTTCATTCGCATGATTCGCACCGCCATGCCAGGAGTGCCCATCCTGATGACCACCCCTCCAGGGGCTTTCCAGGGGCGATGGAGCAACTCGCCCAACCCCCGTAATGCCATTGCCGTACAGACCATCCATCGCTTTGCCCACGATAATGGCTTGGCAGTGTGGGATATGTACACCATCGTGGGAGGAGCTCGCAGGGCAAGCCTCAATTGGCGCAATGCCAAGATGATACGCCCTGATGGCGTTCATTTCACCGTCGAGGGCTATGTCCTGCAGGGCATGCTGCTCTATCAGGCCATCGTAAAAGCTTACAACGATTATGTGGGATACTATTAAGGACATACTCACCTACAACCCCGCTGAACCCATGCTCTTCAGCAGTGGCTTGTTCCTATGGCTCTTCGCAGGCTTCTTCTGCATCTACCTGCTGCTGCAGAAACGCACCACAGCCCGCCTGCTGTTTGTGCTGCTGTTCTCCTACTATTTCTACTACAAGAGCAGTGGCACCTATTTCTTCCTGCTGGCCATCGTCACCGTGAGCGACTTCCTCATTGCCCAGTGGATGGATAGAACATCCAGCAAATCAGGCAGAAAGAGCTTGGTGGCTCTGAGCCTGCTTATCGACCTGGGCTTGCTGGGCTACTTCAAATACACCAATTTCTTTGGTCAGGTGATAGCCTCCCTTACAGGCGCACATTTCGAGCTGATGAACATCTTCCTGCCCGTGGGCATCTCGTTCTTCACCTTCCAGTCGCTGAGCTACACCATCGATGTCTATCGGCGTGAAATCAAGCCTTTGGGCAACCTGCTCGACTATGCTTTCTATGTCAGCTTCTTCCCACAGTTGGTGGCAGGCCCCATTGTCAGGGCGAAAGATTTTATCCCTCAGATTCGCAAACCCCTGCTGGTCAGCGATGAGATGCTGGGGCGAGCCATTTTCCTCATCATGGCGGGCTTGCTGAAGAAAACGGTGATATCCGACTATATCAGTGTCAACTTCGTCGATCGTGTGTTCGACAATCCCCTGCTGTATTCGGGGGTGGAGAACCTGATGGCGGTTTATGGCTACACCCTGCAGATCTACTGCGACTTTTCAGGCTATAGCGACATGGCCATCGGCATTGCCCTGCTCTTGGGTTTCCATTTCAACATCAACTTCAATTCCCCGTATAAGTCAGCTTCTGTCACCGAGTTCTGGCGTCGTTGGCACATCTCGCTGTCCTCTTGGCTGCGCGATTACCTCTACATCTCGTTGGGAGGCAACCGCAAGGGGAAGGTTCGCCAGTACATCAACCTCATCATCACCATGTTTTTAGGAGGTTTGTGGCATGGGGCTGCTTGGAATTTCGTCTGCTGGGGCATGATGCACGGTGTGGCATTGGCTTTCCACAAGGGTTTCCGCACCTTGTTGGGCAAGAAGAAAACGGATGAGAGTCATGGCTGGAAGCGTTTCTTCGCTGTTTTGATCACCTTCCATTTCGTGTGCTTCTGCTGGATATTTTTCCGCCAGAGCGATTTTGCAGCCAGCATCGACATGATCAGCCAGATTGCCACGAATTTCTCTCCACAGGTGTTCCCACAGCTCGTCAGCGGCTACTGGTTCGTGTTCTCCCTCATGCTGCTGGGCTACCTGCTGCATTTCGTGCCTGATAGCTGGGAGCGCCAGTGTCAGCGCTTCGTCACCTGGCTGCCCTTGGTGGGCAAGGCAATCCTCATGGTAGCTGTCATCTATCTGGTTATCCAGATGAAGAGTGCCGAAATCCAACCCTTCATTTATTTTCAGTTCTAATTTCTTTTGTATTTAAAGAATAATCTGTAAATTCGCAGGGTAAACTTGAATAATTTGTAATTCCCCAAAGCTCTCCCTTTTAGCAGGGGGGGGAGTATCCTCCGCAGGAGGGGGGAAGGAGTGTGTTAACTTTAAAACTGATAATACTATGGCAACAAGAAGAGACTTCCTGAAAACGGCATCCCTGTTTTCTGCAGGCTTAGCCTTCAATGGTGTTGAACTGCTGGCTAAATCCAACGTCACACGTCAGCCCCAGTTCGAGAAAGTGAAAATCGCTTATGTCGGCATTGGTAACCGAGGAGAGCAAGACATCGACGAATTTGCCAAGACGGGCATGGTAGAGGTGGTGGCGCTCTGTGATGTAGATATGGGCAACAAGCAGACCGAGAAGGTGATGAACATGTACCCAAATGCCAAGCGGTTCAAGGACTTCCGCGAGATGTTCGAGAAGGCTGGCAACGAGTTCGAGGCTGTGTGCATCGCCACCCCCGACCACTCTCACTTCCCCATCTCCATGCTGGCACTCTCAGAGGGCAAGCACGTTTATGTGGAGAAACCCATGAGCCGCACCTTCATCGAGGCTGAACTCATGATGCAGATGGCTCGCAAGAACCCGCAGCTGGTAACGCAGGTGGGCAACCAGGGACACTCAGAGGGCAACTATTTCCAGTTCAAGGCTTGGCAGGAAGCTGGCATCATCAAGGATGTAACCGCTGTGGTGGGACACATGAACAATGTGCGCCGCTGGCACCAGTGGGACAGCAACATCGATCGCTTCCCTGCTGCCGACCCCATGCCGAAAACCATGGATTGGGACACCTGGCTCTGCGCTGTGCCATACCACGACTATAACGAGAAGTTCCATCAGGGCAACTGGCGCTGCTGGTACGACTTTGGTATGGGTGCCTTAGGCGACTGGGGAGCTCACATCCTCGACACCGTTCACGAATTCCTCGATCTCGGCTTGCCATATCAAATCAAGATGGTGCGCGCCAAGGGTCACAACGACTATTTCTACCCATATTCATCCACCATCCTGTTTCGCTTCGGCGCTCGTGGCAACATGCCTCCAGTGGATGTCACTTGGTATGATGGCCTCGACAACCTGCCACCACTGCCTGAAGGCTTCGGCAAGTCGGAACTGGCAGCCAACATCCCTGCTACCAACCAGGGCGAGTATCGCGACAGCGACCTCAACCCAGGAAAGATCATCTATACCAAGGACTTGATGTTCAAGGGCGGAAGTCATGGAAGCACCCTCTCCATCATTCCAGAGAAACGCGCCAAGGAAATGGAAGGCATGCTGCCCAAGGTGCCAGAAAGTCCATCGAACCACTACGTCAACTTCCTCCGTGCCATTCGTGGCGAGGAGAAGACCCGTTCTCCGTTCGAAATCAATGGTGTGCTCAGCCAGGTATTCTGCTTGGGTGTCATTGCCCAGCGCCTGAATGCCGACCTGTATTTCGACACCCGCCTGAAGCAGTTCACCAACAACCAGTTTGCTAACGCCATGCTCGCTGGCTCA
>CACZRQ010000084.1 GCA_902783615.1 uncultured Bacteroidales bacterium
ATGAGGTACCCCATCTGGCAATGTCTTCTCCATCTCTGCCATCAGTTCTTCATCCAGCATGTCGCACTTGGTGATGGCCAACACGCGCTGTTTGTCAGCCAGTTCTGGGTTGAAGTTGATAAGTTCGTTGAGCAGTAGCTCGAATTCCTTTGTCACATCGTCAGCATCAGCAGGCACCATAAACAACAAAAGTGAATTGCGCTCAATGTGTCGCAGAAAGCGGAATCCCAAGCCTTTGCCTTCGCTTGCTCCCTCGATGATACCAGGGATGTCAGCCATCACGAACGACTGGTTATCTCTGTAAGAAACGATGCCGATGTTGGGTACTAAGGTGGTAAACGGATAGTTGGCTATTTTTGGCTTTGCCGCAGAGACCACAGAGAGCAAGGTTGATTTACCAGCATTGGGCAAACCCACCAAACCCACGTCGGCCAACAACTTCAACTCCATGATGACAGTCATTTCCTGCTCAGGCTCTCCAGGTTGTGCGTAGTCGGGAGCCTGACGGGTAGCTGTGGCGAAATGCCAGTTGCCCAAGCCACCTTTTCCACCTTTCAACAGCACCACCTCCTGACCGTCATCAGTTACATCGCAAACATAATCACCCGTTTCGGCATTATAGACCACAGTTCCGCAAGGCACTTCAATATATTTGTCCTCGCCAGCCTTGCCTGTTGATTTATTACGAGACCCAGCTTCGCCATTGCCTGCAATCACATGACGGTTATACTTCAGGTGCAACAAGGTCCAGTAATTGCGATTGCCTCGCAAAATCACACTGCCACCTCTTCCACCGTCGCCTCCGTCTGGTCCACCCTTAGGGATGTACTTCACGCGACGCATGTGCGTGGAGCCTTTGCCGCCCTTTCCAGAGCGGCAATAGATCTTCACATAGTCAACGAAATTCGATTCCGCCATTTATTTCACTTTGTCGATGGCCTCACAAATGTCGGCAAAGATGCGGTCCAGCTCACCCAAGCCATTGATGTGCTGATACTTTCCATCTTTTTTATACCAATCAATCAATGGAGAAGTCTGAGAATGATACACCACTAAGCGCTTCTTGATGGTCTCCTCATTATCATCGGCACGGCCACTCAACTGTCCACGCTTGATCAAGCGAGTCATCAGCTCATCCTCTGGCACTTCCAAGTCGAGCATCACACTCACTTCCTGACCACGATCCTTCAGCATTTGCTTCAAAGCTTCAGCCTGAGGAATGGTACGAGGAAAGCCATCGAAGATAACGCCCTTGCTATCCTCGAAACTGTCGAACTTAGCAGCCAGGATATCCACCATCAGTGAATCTGGAATCAGTTGCCCCTGATCGATATAACCCTTAGCCGTCTTACCCAGCTCTGTGCCATTCTTGATTTCAGCACGCAACACATCACCTGTTGAGATGTGGTTGATGCCATACTTCTCTACAATCTTCTCACTCTGTGTGCCCTTGCCTGAGCCAGGAGCACCAAAAATAACGATATTCAGCATTTTTATAATTGTTTTATTGATTCACCACTGTATATATATTAGGATAGTTACGTCCATATCCATCATAATCCAAACCATAGCCCAGAATAAAGTCGTTGGGGATAGATATCGCCACATACTTCACATCCAGAGGTACTTTCAGCGAGTCTGGTTTCATCAGGAGCGTGCAGATCAGAATCTCCTTAGGCTCATATTTTTCCAGTGTTTCTAATGCATGCTTCATGGTGGTACCAGAGTCTATTATGTCTTCTATAATCACCACTGTACGTCCTTTGATGTCCTCGTCCAGTCCAATCAGGTCCTTCACATGCCCCGTAGTACTCATGCCACTGTAGGATGACATTTTCAAGAACTGCAACTGGCATGGAATGGTGATGCGCTTCATCAGGTCGCTCATGAACATGAACGAGCCATTCAGCATACCCAGAAACAAAGGTTCCTTGTCGGCCAAATCCCTGTTCAACTCAGAAGCCAACCTGTCCACCTCTTTCAAAATCTCCTCTTCCTTGATGGAGATGGTGAAATCCTTATCCTTTACATGTATCTTTTCCATAGACTTTAGTTTTAAGAATGGGCAAATTTAGCGTTTTTTTTTGAGATATGAGAGAGATTTTCCAAATATTGTTGGATAAGTGAGTACGAATGCCTACTTTTGTGGTGTAAGCTTTAAAAACTCTACTAAAAAAGAAGATAACAAAATGACAAAGAAAGCTATTTCAACAGAGAAGGCTCCAGCTGCTATTGGGCCTTATAGCCAGGCCATTGAGGCCAATGGTTTTGTGTTCGCCTCTGGGCAGTTGCCCATCGATCCTGCCACAGGACAATTCCCAGAAGGGGGAATCAAGGAGCAGACCCGCCAGAGCATCCTGAATGCCCGCGCCATCTTGGATGCTGCCGGCCTGAGTTTAGCCCATGTGGTGAAGACCACCGTTTTCTTGGCAGATATGAACGATTTCGCTGCCATGAACGAGGTCTATTCCTCTTTCTTCCAATCTCCTTTCCCTGCCCGCTCGGCTGTGGCTGTCAAGACATTACCCAAAGGGGCTTTAGTGGAGATCGAATGCATGGCTGTGAAATGAAAAGAGTGAAATGAAAAGGGGGAGCTTTAAGCCCCCCTCTTCATTCAGCTTTTTGGTGTACATCCTTTTCCTATACCTTTAGTAATGCAAACATTACCTCCTCTGCCACCACCTGTCACATTATCCAGGTCATCTTCCGAGAGTTCTTCTCTCATAACGACATTCTGATCTTTGTCAGAACCTTCAATGGTCAATTTCTTTACTTCGTCGTCGATTTCGATCTGCACGACTCTTTTTTCCTTATTTCCCATATTCTTTTTATTGTTTTTTTGGACACCTGATTCTAGAGAAAATGCTTCCAAGCTTTCCTCCTCCTGAAACTTCATCCAGTTCTTCTTCTGACAATTCTTCTCTCATGACCACTCGTTGGTCTTTATCCTCACCAGTGATAGTCATTTTCTTCACATTGTCGTTGATTTCAAATTGAACAACACGCTTTTCTTCCTTCGCCATATTAAATGTATTTAGAATTCAATTTGCAAACATATAGCTTTTCTTTTACTTTTGCAAGTTTTTTTTGGTCAAAAAATGTAATCGAAAAGCGAATTTGTTACATGTTTACCTTCATTCTTCTTTTTCCTTGATGATGAATACTGCACAGGCTCCAATCAGAAGCATGATACCTGCAATCACCATCATGTTTACCTCGGGAGAGAGGCCTCCAGCAGGAGTCATCACACTCAGGATGGTTCCACCTAAAGCAGCTGCAACAATCTGAGGCACACAGATGGTGCCATTGAACAAGCCTAAATAAGTACCCATGTGACCACCCGTCAAGGCATTTGTCAGGATGGTGAAAGGCAAGGCCAGCATAGCTGCCCATGCACATCCAATGAGCAGGAAACTCAGGAACAATGCATACTGGTTATGCACGAAGTAGATGGAAATGAAGCCGATGCCACCTAAAACAAGACTCAAGGCATACACCAACTTGCGATTCTTGAACAGGGGGATTACCACTGCCCAAAGTACAGAACCGATAGCCTGTACGGCAAAGATAACACCCACCCAGTTGGCTGCTTCCTGATATTGTGGACTTGTGGTGTCGAGCACCAGTTTCTGCACGCCATTCACCACGTTCGTCACTGTTGGGGCATCAAACACGTTGGCAGCGATGGAACCGTTAGTGTAGGTCCACATGAACATGAAGGCAAACCAGCAGAAGAACTGCACTAAACCCACTGTCCAGAATGCCTTGGGGGCATGAACCAACAACTGCAACATGTTGGTCTTCTCTTTCTTCGATTCTTCGGTGATGCCGTGATACTCAGCATATTCCTTGGGAGGATATTCTTTAACTTTGGCTGTGGTGTAAATGACGCATAGAATCAGGATAGCGGCACCAATATAGAAGGAATAAATCACTGAATCGGGTACAACGCCTTGAGCAGCAACGTTCTTGATGCCTATCCAAGCAAAGATATAAGGGAAGAGGTAGCCCACTAAGCTACCTGCATTGCACAGGAAACTCTGGATAGAGTAAGCCAAACCCTTTTGCTTGGTATTCACCATATCGCCCACCATCATCTTGAAAGGCTGCATAGCCATGTTGATGCTGGTGTCGAGAAACATCAGCGAGAAGAGTCCGAAGATCATGGCTGTGCTTACTGCCATACCGAAACTGCCGGCATTGGGCAAAAGGCACATCACGATAACAGCCACCAGCGATCCTATAAATAAATATGGTATGCGACGACCCCAGCGAGTCCAAGTACGGTCACTCCAAGCACCCACGAAAGGCTGTACAATGATACCAGCCAAAGGTGGAAGTAACCAGAAGTAACTTAGATTGTGGGGGTCGGCACCTAATGTTGAGAAAATACGACTGATGTTGGCGCTCTGCAGAGCGTAGGCTATCTGCACGCCAAAGAAGCCGAAACTGATGTTCCAAAGCTTCCAAAAACTCTGATCGGGAATCTGTTTCATGATATTATTACAATTAAAGTTTTCAATTCCAGTTTTAACATAGCAAAGGTAACGATTTTTTTATTACCTTTGCAACAAAACTAAAAAAACTTGTATAATGGATAAGCAAAAAATGCCTCAGCGTTTACAGTCGCTCGACGCTTTAAGAGGCTTTGATATGTTCTTTATCATGGGAGGCGCCACTTTAATCGCCTCTATAGCGACATTCTGGCCCAATGATTTCACCCAGTGGCTTGCCACCCAGATGGATCATGTGAAGTGGGATGGTTTGGCTCATCACGACACCATCTTTCCCTTGTTCCTGTTCATCGCAGGCATCTCGTTCCCCTTCTCGTTGGAGAAACAGCGCCTCCAAGGCAAGAGTGAAGGGCAGATTTACAAGAAAATCATTCGCAGAGGCCTGACATTGGTGCTCTTGGGCATTATCTACAATGGCTTCTTGGGCCATTGGGATTTCGCTAATGCTCGCTATGCCAGTGTGTTGGCTCGCATCGGTTTGGCTTGGATGTTTGGTGCCTTGATTTTCATGAACACCAAGTGGAAGACTCGTGCCATCATTGTGGCAGTCATTCTGATAGGCTACTGGTTGGTATCGGCCTTCGTGGGAGCACCTGACCATCCGGGAGCTGACCCACTGACGCGTGAGGGATGCTTGGCTGGCTATATCGACCGCATCTTGCTACCAGGCAAGATCTATTATGGCGACTACGACCCAGAAGGTATTTTCAGCACGATACCTGCCATAGCAACAGCTCTCTTGGGTATGTTTACTGGCGAGTGGATCAAATATGAGAAGAAAGAGATTACTCCAACCAAGAAAGCCCTGTATATGTTCTATGCAGGCATCATCCTTTTGGTGATTGGCTTGATTTGGAACACTTTCTATCCTGCTAATAAAATGGTGTGGTCAAGTACTTTCGTAGTGCTGGTGGGCGCATACTCTGTACTGATGTTTGCCTTGTTCTATTACATCATCGACGTGAAGAACCATCGTGGTTGGATTCTGTTCTTCGTGGTGATTGGCATGAACTCCATTACCATCTACTTGGCTCAGCATTTCATCAATTTCCAATACATATCTACCCGAGTGTTTGGAGGATTGATTAAAATGACGCCAGAAAACGTGCAACCATTCCTCAATGCCGCAGGCTATGTGGCTATGTGCTGGCTGTTCCTCTACTTCCTGTATAAGAAAAAAGTATTCTTGAAAGTATGAACAACGAGATTGCGAGAAGGCGTACGTTTGCCATTGTGGCTCACCCTGATGCTGGTAAGACCTCATTGACAGAGAAACTGCTGCTGTTTGGTGGACAGATTCAGGTGGCTGGTGCCGTGAAGAGTAATAAGATTCGTAAGACGGCCACCTCCGACTGGATGGATATCGAGAAGCAACGTGGCATTTCTGTCACCACCTCCGTGTTGGAGTTCGATTACCACGATTATAAGATCAATATCCTCGATACGCCTGGACATCAGGACTTTGCCGAAGACACTTATCGAACCTTGACAGCAGTGGATAGTGTGATTATCGTAATTGATGCTGCCAAGGGTGTGGAGGCACAAACGTTGAAGCTGATGGATGTGTGCCGCATGAGGAATACCCCTGTGATTATTTTCGTGAATAAGATGGACCGTGAGGGTAAGGATCCTTTCGACCTCCTCGATGAACTGGAGGAGCAGCTGGAAATCAGTGTGCGACCTCTCTCTTGGCCTATTGATATGGGACAGCGTTTCAAGGGTGTGTATAACATCTATGAGCAGAAGCTGAATCTGTTCCAACCATCGAAACAGGTGGTCACCGAAAAGGTGGAAGTGGATATTAATACCTTTGAATTAGAGAAACATATAGGAGATAAGTTGGCGGAGCAGTTGCGCAACGA
>CACZRQ010000085.1 GCA_902783615.1 uncultured Bacteroidales bacterium
ACGAGGCGTTCCACATACGGACGGAAATCCTCGAACAGCTTTGTGTCAGCATTCTGAGGAATAGGACCAGAGATGATCAGAGGTGTACGGGCATCATCGATTAACACAGAGTCCACCTCATCGACAATGGCGTAGTTATGCTTGCGCTGCACCAGGTCTTGCGGACGAACAGCCATGTTGTCGCGCAGGTAGTCGAAACCAAACTCGTTGTTGGTACCGAAGGTGATATCAGCCAGATAGGCGTTGCGACGGGCAATGGAGTTAGGCTGGTGCTTGTCGATGCAATCCACGCTCAAACCGTGGAACATATAGAGTGGACCCATCCACTCGGCATCTCGCTTAGCCAGGTAATCGTTCACTGTTACCACGTGTACACCGTTGCCAGTCAGGGCGTTGAGGAATACAGGCAGGGTAGCCACCAGGGTCTTACCTTCACCTGTTGCCATCTCGGCAATCTTACCCTGATGCAGTACCACACCACCAATCAACTGTACATCATAGTGGATCATGTTCCAGGTCACCTCGTTGCCTCCGGCAATCCAGTGGTTCTGGTAGATGGCCTTATCGTCCTCGATGCGAACGAAATCGTGGGTAGCTGCCAGGTCACGATCGAAATCGGTGGCTGTCACCACAATCTCCTCACTCTCAGAGAAACGCTTAGCCGTTTCCTTCACGATGGCGAAGACCTGAGGTAGCACCTCGTTCAGCTTCTCTTCAAAGAGTTCGAGAATCTCTTTCTCAATCTTATCGATTTGTGCGAAGATAGGTTCGCGTTCTTCCAGTTCGGTAACTTCAATTTTAGCTTTCAGCTCATCAATCTTGGCGCGCTTCTCAGTAGCGGATTCTTGTATGTAGCGCCTGATTTCCTGTGTCTTAGCACGAAGAGCATCGTTGTCGAGATGCTCAATCTCTGGTGAGGCAGCCTTGATCTTATCTATCCAAGGCTTGATTTCCCTCATGTCTTTCTGCGACTTATTGCCGAAGATTTTGGTCAAAAAATCATTAAATCCCATTATGTTTATTTTTTATTATTTCGTTGATAAAAATGCATACTCTTTGCATTCAAACTGCAAAGGTACGAAAATTCGATGAAGTACTCATCTAAAAGTAAAGAAAAAAATGAAAAATAGCTTATTCCCCCAAAGGAAACAGCGAACATCCATTGGGAGCACGGATGTGGATGATGTTGGCGATGGTAGGCGCAATGCGCTCAGCCACCACAGGCGTCGTGATGGTTTCTGCCTTGAGCGTGGGGTACAGGATGATGAAAGGAGATGGTGTAACAGCCTCGCTCACAATCTTCTTCTCCTGTGTTTGCTCATTCACCACTTGCCAGCCTGGCAGTACCTGGATAACCAGATCGCCTGAGCGTTTGCGGTGATAGCCGTTGCGGGAGCGTTCTGTACGCTCGGTATAAGGAGCCAACAGCAATTGGTTGGCAGAATAGACTTCGTTTACCCCACTGAACTGTACCAGGAACTCTGAGGCCTTCTGCTGGATGTCGGCCATGTCCAAGTGTTTGTTCTCTATTAGCTTGTGGTTGAGGAAAATCTGCTGGTTGTAGGATTGTTCCACATATTCTCCCTCGCCGTAGGTGGCCATGAGGAACATATTCAGCAAGGTGGCACAGCGATTCAGGTAAAACTCTCCAGTAGGGATGTTGTAGGGAGTGAGGTCCTGGTAGATGGGATCGGTAAAACCTGTGGATGAGATACATAGCAATACATGACTCATGCCTACCTTACGTTCCAGCATATCAAGGAGTTGCTCGATGCAACTGTCGAGACCCTGATAAACGGCTTGCATCTCCTGCTGACTTTGCTGTAAGGGCTGATGCTGGTAAGTGCCTGCGTAATAGGTAAGTGCCAGGAAGTCGGTCACCTCATCCTTGCCCATGTCGCTCTTCGCTAACAGTTCCTCGGTGAGGCGATTCACCTCATCGTTCACATCAGGCGTTGTGAGCAAACGTCGATAGCGGTTTACTCTATCCTTGTCCTTTACCCTAAGGTCAGGTCCTTGCTGGGCATTATAGTTGTTGAGCCACCAAGGGAAATCCTTGTAATAGGTTGTGCTGCACCACTTCCCAGTTTCTGGGTTGATCCAGAAAGCACAGTTGGCAGCATGTCCAGCAGACAAAACGGCTGCGTCGCGGAAAGGTGCGATGGCAAACACCTGGGCTTTGCCTTGGGTGGCTATCTTCAATTCATCGGGTAGGGTAGAGGTAAGTAGTTGAGCAGCAGATGTATTCTCGTTGGTGTTGTTGCCCATGAACGCTGCATCGTCCACGCAATTTACGGGTCGTCCCGTTTCCCGATCCAGCCATTCGCTGCCCACAATGCCATTCACCGATGGGGTGGTACCTGAATAGATGGCTGCTATGGCAGCAGCTCTGTCGGCAACTTGAAAAGAAAAATCCACCTGCTGATACACCTTCCCATCGCGCATTAACCGCTTGAATCCCTGCTGACCATAGAAAGGAGTATAGGTCTCCAGATAGTCTGTACGCAGCTGGTCGATGGTGAGCGACACCACCAAACGGGGTTGCGCAGATATTTGTTGTATCTGCCAACCTCCCAAGGTCAGGACTAATATGGAAGCCAATAGTTCTTTTCTCATCGCTGCTGGGGTTGTGATAAAAGCCAGTTGCTTGCAGAACGTACTAACAAACATAGTGCCAAAGGCAGAACGGCTAATGGGAATTGTTGCGGAATGACCGCCCAAAGTATGATAAATAATGTTAATTCTATGGTCAGAGCCACTAAATAGCGGCTTTTCTGCATCCTTTTTACCTTTTGGATGAACCAAGGTAATAAGAATAGGTGTAAAGGTTGGAAGAGCAGCAACAGGTAGTTCGGGCTTACTGTGGGATGCTCGGAAAAAGAAGCCAGGAAGGTGAGCATACATCCTGCTATGCCAGCCAAGGCAAACAAAACGAGATCAAGGCCCCACAAACTCTTCCGATGTTTGATGCCATAGATGGTGAGGGCAGCCACCACTATAAATATTAAGGTGAAGCAACGAAAGGGGGTGAATGGGGTGTCTGGATGCTGTTTCAATGCCTCTGGAATCACTACCAAATCCCTGCTTTCTGCTACCAATGGCAACACTTCGTTTGACGGCTCCTCAACGAGCGAATTTTTACTCCCTCGTTGGGAAAAATTTTCTCCCTCGTTGGGGAGTAAATTTGCGGTTGCAAAATAGTCCTCCAAATACAGCGGGATGAACATCATCTGACGCTTCGAAATAGGCTTGTCTGCCTCACTGCCCAAGCACAGGTCGATGCCAAACTGTGACCAGGCGTTATTGGCCGTAAATTCGTGCACAATGCTTCGTAAAGATTGGCCTGTTTCAGTGGTGAGCATGTCCTCATTATACTTCAATTCACGTTGCAAGCACTTCTCTATCAAGTCTCTGGGTCGTGTGGCACAGTTGTCGTAGAAGAAATTGTAGCGATACATGCGGTTCTGTGGCTTGTAATTCTCGTTTAGCAAGCCAATCAGGGTATTCTTTTCGTCAACAGTGAGATTCAGCACCTGCTCGCGCACATCCCGAAGACTGGAGGCATACCAATTCACAAAGTCCCTGGAGTACTGAACCCCTAACAGATAGTCGGTCTGCCCCAAGGTAAAGCGCAGGGAGAAATTGGGCGTGTTGAAGTCGAATATACCATA
>CACZRQ010000086.1 GCA_902783615.1 uncultured Bacteroidales bacterium
GCCTCTTTAGCTCAGTTGGCCAGAGCACGTGATTTGTAATCTCGGGGTCGTTGGTTCGAATCCGACAAGAGGCTCAAACAATAATCTCCAAATGGTCTTGAAAGCTCGCTTTCAGAAGCCATTTGGAGATTGTTGTTTGATAGCCTGCCCCCGGCAGGGTATTCGGATGGGCGAAGCCAATCCGACAAGAGGCTACTTCGCGTAGCTGACAGCTCGCGTTTCTCGGATGACGGTAATCTTCACCTGACCCGGATAAGTCATCTCATCCTGAATCTTCTTGGCGATTTCAGCCGACAGATTCTCCGTTTGCTTATCGTCGATCTTATCGGCACCCACAATCACTCGCAATTCGCGACCAGCCTGGATGGCATAAGTCTTCGTAACGCCAGGATAAGAAGCAGCCAATGTCTCCAAATCGTTCAGACGCTTGATGTAAGCCTCCACAATTTCACGACGGGCACCTGGGCGGGCACCAGAGATGGCGTCGCACACCTGCACGATGGGTGCCAACAGGGTGGTCATCTCCACCTCGTCGTGGTGGGCACCTATGGCGTTGCAGATGTCGGGCTTCTCCTTGTATTTCTCTGCCAGCTTCATACCCAGAATTGCGTGTGGCAATTCAGGCTCATCATCGGGCACCTTGCCTATATCATGCAACAAACCTGCACGGCGTGCCTTCTTGGGGTTCAGACCCAACTCAGTGGCCATCACGGCACAGAGGTTTGCCGTTTCGCGAGCATGCTGCAACAAGTTCTGTCCGTATGAAGAACGATATTTCATCTTACCAATGATGCGAATCATTTCAGGATGCAAGCCATGAATACCCAGGTCGATGGTGGTGCGCTTACCCGTTTCCACAATCTCATCTTCCACCTGCTTGCGTACTTTCGCAACCACCTCCTCGATGCGGGCAGGGTGGATGCGTCCATCGGTAACCAGCTGATGCAGAGCCAGTCGGGCAATCTCACGACGAACAGGGTCAAATGCTGAGAGCACGATTGACTCAGGTGTATCGTCCACGATGATCTCCACACCCGTAGCTGCTTCCAAAGCACGGATATTTCGTCCCTCACGACCAATGATGCGACCCTTGATCTCATCCGAGTCGATGTGGAACACTGTTACCGAATTCTCTACGGCCGTTTCAGTAGCTACACGTTGAATGGTCTGTACCACAATGCGTTTCGCTTCCTTGTTGGCATTCATCTTGGCATCGTCCATAATCTCGTTGATATACGACTGTGCCTGCATCTTTGCCTCTTCCTTCAGCGATTCGATCATGCGTTCCTTCGCTTCGTCGGCCGACAGGCCAGAGATAGCTTCCAACTTCAGAATTTCCTGCTGCTGAAGCTTGTCCAGCTCGTCTTTCTTCTTCTCGATGATGCCCAATTGGTTGGTGAGGTTGTTGCGAATGGCATCATTCTCCGCATTCTTGTGCTGAAGATCTTCCTGACGCTGGTTCAGCACCATCTCACGCTGTTTGAGTTTGTTTTCCGCCTGTTGGATTTTCTGGTTTCGCTGAGCCACCTCCTTTTCCAGTTCGGCTTTCTTGTTCAGGAACTTCTCCTTCACTTCCAACAGTTTGTTTTTCTTGATAACCTCTGCTTCGGCATTTGCCTCTTTCAGTATGGTTTCAGCCTTCGATTTCAGAATACTCTTCTGAATGAAGAACATGACGGCCAAGCCAACGAGCAGGCCAATCACGCAGAATACTATATTTGCTACCATAATCGTTTAAAAAAAAATATATAATAAAAACGCACTGACAACCAGCTTGTAACCACAAGGTATCAAGCAAGTCATTAGTGCGTGGATTTCCTCAAAATATAATGTCCAACCTATTTGTTGATGCAATCATCCACCAACTGGGTCAGTTCTTGAATCTTCTCGGTATAAGGGGTTGTGTCATTGCGTCCCTTCTCCTTCAGTCCCTCTAACGATAGCTGATAAGCCACCATCTGGAGGATGCGAACTTCAGGCAATTCGGGATAATGCGCCTTATACGCGTTAGTCAAGTTGTCAACCTGCTTGGCTGCTTTTCTAACCGTTTCTTCATCCTTTCTTCGGATGGTGAGTGGAAAAGGGTTGTTGCCAATGGTCAACTGTATTTTTATCATATCATCGTCCATACATCTCCGCGTTTTATGATTGGTTCAACATAGCGATGCATTTATCGACTTCACGCACTATTTTTGACAATCTCTGCTTGGTTTGGCGCACATCGCCGCCATCCAGGCTCATTGTCATGGCAGACTTGAGATTCACATACGATTGGTTCAATGTGTCGTAATCGGTACGCAATTTCCCCAAAGCTTCTTCTTTCTCTTGCAGAAGTCGCTGTAGTTCGGCATGGTCACGCCTCAGTTTATCATGCAGATAAATCAGATGGCGAAGGCTCGTTTCGAAGTCACTGAGCTGTTTTTTCTCTTCGTCTGTCATTTACTACACCTAATTTGGCACAAAATTACAACATTCTATCATTTTACCAAATTAAACTTGATAAAAAATGAGCGAAAAGTGTAATATTTTCTCTTACTGTGTTTTTTTGTTGTGAAAATGTTGGTTCAAATCCATTATTTTCGTACATTTGCGAATAATAGACAAAGTAATGACAAAAATAATAACTTAAATCTAATGCGTATGAAAATAGGATTGTTTATCCCCTGTTATATCAACGCTGTCTATCCCGAGGTGGGAGTGGCTTCCTACAAGCTACTCAAAAGTCTGGGGTTAGATGTCGATTATCCAGAAGACCAGACTTGTTGCGGTCAGCCTATGGCCAATGCGGGTTTTGAGAAAGACTCGCAGAAACTGGCGCTGACGTTCGAGGAGAAGTTCAAGGACTATGATGTAGTGGTGGGCCCTTCAGCCAGTTGTGTGGCTTTCGTGAAATGCAATTACCCAAACATCCTGAAACCAACGGGCCACAAGTGTGAGAGTGTGGGCAAGATTTACGACATCTGCGAGTTCATCCACGATGTGGTGAAGCCGGAGAAGTTGCAGGCCACCTTCAATCACAAGGTGAGCATCCACAACAGTTGTCATGGTGTGCGTGAGCTGGGCATCTCGCAACCTTCTGAGTTGGGCTTGCCTTATTACAACAAGTTGCGCAACCTGTTGAATCTGGTGAATGGCATCGAGGTGTTCGAGCCTGAGCATCCCGATGAGTGTTGCGGTTTCGGAGGCATGTTTGCCGTTGAAGAGCCTGAAGTGTCAATCTGCATGGGTCAGGACAAGGTGAAATACCACATGGCCACTACTGCTGAGTATATTACCGGTGCCGACAGCTCCTGCCTGATGCACATGCAGGGCATCATCGACCGTGAGCACCTGCCTATCAAGACTATTCACATTGTTCAAATCTTAGCCAACGGATTATGAGTACGAAACATTCTATAGCAGCGGCCAAGTTTTTGAAAGACCGCAATAAGGTGAATCACCACAACCAGACATTCTGGTCGGTGCGTGTGAAGCGTGATAAGATGAGAGATGATGTTCCCGAATGGGAGGAACTGCGCGAAATGGCCAACGAGCTGAAGCTCTATTCCAACAGTCACCTGGATGAGTTGCTGGTGGAGTTTGAGAAGAATGCCACTGCCAATGGTGCCATTGTGCACTGGGCCAAGGATGCCGAGGAGTATCGCGACATCATATTCAGTATCTTGAAGAGCCATGATGTGAAGAGTTTCGTGAAGAGCAAGTCGATGCTTTCTGAAGAATGTGAGCTCGACCCATACCTCATTTCCAAGGGTATAGATACCATTGAGACCGACCTTGGAGAGCGCATCCTTCAGCTGATGAAGTTGCCACCCAGTCACATTGTGATGCCTGCCATCCACATTACCAAGGAGCAGGTGGGTGAGACTTTCAGGGAGAAGATGGATGCCGAGCCAGGCAATAACGACCCAACCTATTTGACTCATGTGGCTCGCCGTAACTTGCGAAACCTGTTCCTGCATGCCGATGCGGCCATGACGGGAGCTAATTTCGCCATCGCCTCTACGGGCGACTGTGTGGTGTGCACCAACGAGGGTAATGCCGATATGGGTATGTCGAGTCCGAAACTGAACATCACCGCTTTCGGTGTGGATAAGATTGTGCCAAACCAGGAGGCAATGGGCGTGATGACCCGTCTGTTGGCCCGTTGTGGCACGGGTCAGCCCACCACTACCTATACGTCTCATTTCCGTGGTCCACGTGAGGGTGGGGAGTACCACATCATTATCGTTGATAACGGCAGAAGTCAGATTCTGGGTCAGCCCGATCACTTTAAGTTGCTGAACTGCTTGCGTTGTGGTGCTTGCATGAACACATGCCCTGTTTATCGTCGCACGGGTGGCTACTCTTATACCTACTTTATTCCTGGTCCTGTGGGCATCAATCTGGGTATGGCGCATAATCCTGACAAGTACTTCGACAATGTGTCGGCCTGCTCATTGTGCCTCAGTTGCTCGAATGTGTGCCCGATGAAGATCGATCTGGGCGAGCAAATCTACAAGTGGCGTCAGAAACTCGAATCGTTTGGCCATGAAAGCAAGGAGAAGAAGCTCATGTCGAAGGGTATGAAGTTCCTCTTCGAGCATCCGGGCTTGTATGAAACAACCCTCTCGATGGCACCTCTGGCCAACGGCATGCCTCGCTTCATGCTCTATAACGGCTTGAATGCCTGGGGAAAGGGTCACGATATGATGAAATTCCCGAAGGAATCGTTCAACAAGATGTGGAAGAATAATAAGGTTCAAGGAAAGGAGGACAAATAGTATGAGTAGCAGAGACGAAATATTGGCTTCTATCAGGAAGAACACGTTGCAGAAATTCGACTACCCCACGTGGAAAGTGAATGCTGTGAAATATCCCGATCTTGTGAAACAGTTCATCAGCATCAGTGCCGCTGTGGGTGGCGAGGCTGTGGAACTGCCTGAGGGTATGGACGTGAACGAATATATCCTGAAACGTTATCCCAACATGAATGCCATTGCCAGCAATATGCCCGAGATTACTTGCGCCACGATGAATCCCGATGATGTGGAGGTGGCTCAGGACTTGAACGGTACCGACCTGGCTGTGGTGAAAGGCGAGATTGGTGTGGCAGAGAATGGCTGTGTGTGGATACCTCAGACGGTGAAGCACAAGATCATCTATTTCATTGCTGAGCGTCTGGTTATCCTGTTGGAAAAGAAGAATCTGGTGAACAACATGGCTGAGGCATACGCCAAGATTGAACAGATGCCTAAGTATAACTTTGCCACCTTCATCTCTGGCCCTTCCAAGACTGCTGATATTGAGCAGACTTTGGTGAAAGGTGCCCATGGAGCGATGGAGGCTTTGGTTATCCTGATATAGTGATTAACCTCGTTAGGAGCATTGGCGCTATAGTTAAGCCCCGTAGGGGCGACAGAACACAGGCAGGGGTGAAGCGTAGCGGAACCCCTGTAAAAGAGTACAATAAATAAAAGCCCTGTAGGGGCGACAGAACAAAAATGATACTCTGTCGCCCCTCATAGCATTTATAGGGTTTTTGTTACTCCTTCTTGGCTGTGGTACACTCATTCACTAAATAAGCGATACTCACGTAGGGGATGCCTGTGTTCGTTTCCAAACCAATCTCACACGTCCGACTGTTGGAATAGCCCACTTCGATGTGATGTTCCTCAATTTGCGGA
>CACZRQ010000087.1 GCA_902783615.1 uncultured Bacteroidales bacterium
GCACGTCTCCTGCGCGTTAAGCCGTCCGTATGTTATCTCTCAGAAGAACCTCTCAAGACTGAGGGGCACTCTTGTCTGTTCTCAGAAGACCTTCTCAGGGCTGAGAGGCATATTTTTTCATGATGTCAGTGATTTTAATTAGTGAGACGTTCATCATTCTCTTTTGCAAAAGGAGAACTAATTTTGGGAAGAAGAAAGAATTTGGAGAAAAAAATTCAAGAACAAAACCAAGTGATTGAACCCACTATTTTGAACGTATGAAGGGGTATTTTGATGTTTTGCCCTACTGTTTTGGTATGATGCCCTTGTGCCTCAAAGCCGTGGCATACGGCCCCACACACCTTTCAAAAGGTGCTTCTACCCTATTCCAAACACTCAAAAGGGTAGAATAAAATAACTCAGCTTTGACTTCGTCGAATGCTAAAGGTTGCGAATAATCTGATTGATGTATCGCTCAGAGACATTCTGTATTTCCTTCTTATCATAGATGGTAAGCAGGTTGACACACGTGTTGGTTGTCTCAACCAACACATTAAGCGTAATCACTCTAAGGCCTCCGCGACGAGACTTGCATCCTCTATGTTCAATACCATCTGTGTCATATTCAAAACGTTTTGCAATTCCGTTGCAAAGGTAGGGATTATTTCTGACAAATGAAAAGAAAAGGCAAAAAAAGGAATAACTCAACTTGAATATCACAAAAAAGCATCGAATCATTATGCATCCGTAAATAAATAGATGAAAAACTGGTGGGTTGGAAAAAGAGTATATCTTTGTACCCGAATCAAGAAACAGATGAGAAGGTGTTGCTACATATTATTTTTATTGGATATAAAATAAAAAATGATTTTTCGGGTAAAAAGTTACGAATTCGTAGGGAAAATACGCAAATATATTTCATATTTTCCATGGGGCAAGAGATGTTATTTTGACGTAAGTCACTATTTTACATCTGATTAAGCAATACGGGAAAGGGTAAACTTTTCCATAGGGTAGGTGATACAAGTAACTTGAAAAAGTCGTAACTTTGCACCATCAAAACTTTCAAACTCTACCCATGAAGCAATTCAAATGGATCGGATTATGGATGGTGACCTGCTTTTTCCTCTCTTGTGTTCATCAGGAGCAGACTCCCACGGAGGCGACTGCCAAGGCTCGGCTCGAAATGGCGGAGAAGGCGCTGGCCGATGACAGTGTGCGCTTGGGCGAGACCCTGCTCCGTCAGGCCATCACTTTGGCTGAGGAGTCAGCAGACTGGCACACATGCTACATCGCCCACCAGCGGTTGGCCGAGTCGCTCTCGTGGAGCAACACATCCGAAGCCCTGCGATTGATGAAGCGAGCCATCGACATCTATGAGCAGCATCCCGACAACGAGCGCAACCACATTATATTATTAGATTATGCCGGCACCTATGCCTCCCAACTGGCCTACAACGCCGAGGAAGACGATGCCGACAATACCGATGCCGATGCTGACAACGCCAAGGACACCTACGCCGAGGCCCTGACGCTGACCGAGCGGGCTCATGACTTGGCTATCCAAGCAAACGAAACCGACCTCGAGTGTCAAACGCTGACGAGTCTTGCCAACATCCATTGGGCGATGGAGGACTACCCCGTGGCTTTGGACTATGCCCAGCAGGCGGAGAAACTGGCCACGTCCGACCTCCTGCAAGGCACGCTGCAAGTGCTGGCCCGATGCTATCTCGACTGTGACTCGCTTGCCCAGGCCGAGGCCACCTACCGACGCATGGACGCGGGCTACGACATCCACACCGCCTACATCATCCAAAGCAATCTCGCCAAGATAGCCGTGCGCCGTCATGAGACCAACGAGGCAGAAGAGGCCATCGATTCGGCTTTTGAGGAGGCAGAGAATTTCTACTTCAAAGCCTTGGAGCAGAAGGACGATTACTATCAGGCCACGCTGGAGCAGGAGCGGGAGAACGAACGCCTGACCTACACATCGAACCTGCATCGGCGCACCTTCGTGGTGGTGGTGGCAGCATTGGTCATCCTGCTGATAGCCATGGCGTTGATCTGGCGATACCGCATGCGGATGCTCCGCCGGCAGCGAGCCATCGAATGCCGGATGCACGAGCAGGAAACACGGCTATTGGAACAGGAGAAACGGATGCTGGAGCTGAAAACCGCCAGCCAACTGACCCAACTTCATCAGGCCGAGGAGGTCGTGGCGTTCCTCAAGAGCTACATCCTCCAACGGTCGGAAGTGGTGCAGAAACTCAGCAAGGCCACAGCCTCCCACATCAATCTCGACGCCAAGGAGTGGGCCGACGTGGAGCGCACGCTCAATGCCATCGACGGCGACCGGTTCGTCCATCTGCGCCAAACCCATCCCGAGCTGAAGGAAGAGGACGTCCAGCTCTGCATCCTCACCCGCCTGCAACTCAGCAACCGCTCCATCGGCAACATCTACGGACTCACCATCTCCGCCGTCCAGCACCGTAAGCTCAAACTGAAGAAGGATCTTTTCGGCTAGACCGACCCCGATGTGACCCTGGAGCAGGTCATCAACCAACTCATCAAACCTCAACAAGCATGAAACCCTCACATGTACATAAATCCTAAAAAATATCAAACTATGAGACAGTTCATTTTAACAATGATGCTCACTCTGCTCTCAGTGGGAGCATGGGCACAAGAAACAAACGATTACGTTCCAGCCACGGATACGAGGGAACTTGACATCTCTGACGATACGGAGGATGCCAACCCAATGGAATCGCTATATGGTGAATGGCGGTTGGTAGGATGGAACGACAAGGGAAGTTGGTTTGAAGTAGACTCCAGCTACGTCAGTCATCAGCATCTAACTATCGATTTCAAGGAAAATGGCTATGTGATGGCCTATTCCATGGCGAACGAAATATGCGTTGGCCGATTAACTCTCAATGGAAACGACATGAACTTCGGTGGTGAAATGCGGGGTGGGACTACGAAGGTCTATGTTGATATGATGGAAAACGAATTCTTCGAAGACCATATTTGTGACATCAAATCCTACCAGTTGGAGGGGTATCAGTTGAGGCTTTATTATACAGATGACGACTACTTCGTATTTTCCAACGAATATTTGCAACAAGCGAAGGGTGAAAAATACTTTTATTACAACAAGGACACAAAGATTCCTTTAATTCAGAACAAGAAAAAAGTCATGGTCAGCATACCGAAAGATTGTGAGACAATAGGCGAAAGGATTCTTGCTAACACTCAGGTTCTGGGCACAATAATAGACAACGATTTCTTCGACATCTATGTTATTACCCGTTCAGATTATGAGAAGTTGACCTCGCTGGATTTTTGGGAGGAAGACTCAAAGTCTGTGATATTAACCTCATGTTATTTTACAGAAAAAGACGAAGAGCTTTATGCAACTCCATATCTGAATGTAGAACTTAAGAAGGAAAAGGATATAGACCTGCTTACTTCGTATACAGAAGAATATGGAATTAAAATTGTGAAGAGAGTTTCGGAATGGATGCCTTTATGGTATATTTTGTGTGTCACTCCGGATTGCAAGATAAGTCCATTGGAATGTGCGAATAAACTGTGGGAAAGTGGAGATTTTGCCGCAGCAGTACCAGACTTGGCTTTTGGCATGTTAGAAAAACCAATTATTCCAAAAGAGAATGACATAGTCAATTATCGCCCTTTTATTGAGGACGGAAAGGTGTGGCGAGTGATGCATGGTAATATCTCTGGTAAAGCCAACTTTGTCAACTATTATTTCTCTGATGAGGAAATCGTCAAGAACAATGACAAGACATATAGGACACTCTATGAACAAAAAGATGAGGAAATCTCTCCCCGTTCAGTTGGTCTTCTGAGAGAAGAGAATGGACGTGTGTATCTTTATGACAAGAACACCAATACGGAGAAGATTGCATACGACTTCACACTGAATGAAGGCGACAAGTTTGAATTGCAATATGAAGGAGGATTGCCATGTGAAGTGACCAAGGTGGATAGCCTTGTGCAACAAGGGAACCGTTTGAAAAGAATCACGTTTAACATCACCAATGGCATGGGAGAAGCGTATGAAGGGACATGGATTGAGGGCATTGGCACTTATGAAGAACCTTTATCCATCTATCCTTCCACAGAGCCCAACTCGTGGTCTTCCAGCCTGGAGTATGTGAAGAGCGAAAAGATGGGATATTGGGCATTTCCATTCAAGTTCTATAGATTGCGCGGACAACCCATGATTCTCGGCGAAGACCATTCTTCGGAAGTGTCAGAGGAGCAGTGGGGACATGATGACCTGCACTACAAGTTTATACCAGGTCATCCTATTGGCGATGACAAGGACACGCTTCATGTCTATGGAAAGATGTGGCTGAATTGTGCCCCCGATCAATACATGTATTGTGAGGAGGAAGGATTGATGGAACGAAACATCACACTCCACACCGATGCATTCTTGGAAGATAGAGATTGTTTCGGCTACTATGATGTGGACTTGCGCTTCCCATTCTTCAGCGCCACCAGCGGAGTGCAATACACGGTGACGGACAAGGAAGGAGTGCATCAGGTGGAATTAAGAAAGGATTTGGAGTATCGCCCCTTCATCGAGGACGGAAAGGTGTGGAAGGTGGGAGAACTTGACCAATACGGAACTTTTCTTCCAAGATTATCGTACTACTACTTCGATGGCGACACAATTGTGGGAGGTAAGGCCTGCAAACGGATGATGTGTCGACACGAAGCGAATAAGGGATTTGAGTTCGAGGATGGTTCACTAAGTTACACGAATTATGCGGGAGCATTCTATGAGGAAAACAAACAAGTCTATTTTGCTCTCCCGACAAACGATTGGTTTGACCGACTGTACGACTTCGGGGCAGAGATTGGCGAAACGATTGACATCTACGACTGGGTGAAAATACTTGGACCCCATACAAGTCCATTCATCATTACCAAGAAAGAGGAAGAGAATTCCGAGTTCTTCAAAGGAATCCGCATAGAAGTCAATGAAAAAGAAGAACTCAGTCATATCAAGGCTGTCTGGAGAGAAGGAATTGGTGGAAAGGAAGGGCCGATAAATAATCTCAGTGATCGGGATGCCTTGATGTCCTGCACCGTCGGCGATGAAGTCCTCTATAAGAACCCATACTTTGAAGACCTCTATCCTGATATTGAAAGCGGTGAAACCACTCACACACCCACTGCCAAGAGGCGTGTAGATTTCACCCACGTGGTGAAGAAAAAGCCAAAGGCTCCCCAGAGAAGGGTTCAGGAGAATGA
>CACZRQ010000088.1 GCA_902783615.1 uncultured Bacteroidales bacterium
CTACCACCAGCAGGAGCTGCGCCAGGACCACCAGCACCAGGACCACCAGGCCTACCACCAGCAGGAGCTGCGCCAGGACCACCAGCGGGAGCTGCAGGCTGTGCATTTCTCATAGCTTCCTGCATGATGCGTTGCATCGGATTTGCAGGAATACCCATATATGATTCAAGGTCACCACTCATCAGCTCGATGGTGCTGATACCTGTTTCCTTGCAATACTTCACAATGTTCTCCAGTCCACCTGGCATAGAGCGCCAGCTATAAGTGATAGTACCGATGGCCACACCATTGAACACAGAATTTGGTTTGCCATCAGCAGCAGGAGCGGCAGGCTTTTCAGCACCGCCTGTGCAAGATGAGAGCAATGATGGTGCCAAAGCAGCAGCACCGATAGCAGCAAAAGATTTGCCTAAAAAAGCACGTCTTGATTTATCCATTAGTTATATAAAAGTTAAGCCTCCACCTCTCTTTGGGCAAGAGGTAGAGGCGATTAATAATCTGATTGGTTTAGATAGCTGGCAACTCCCAACCCTTACGATATTCGTAGTGGAAGTATTCGTTAGCCTCTTCACAGTTGGTGATGCGCATGTTGGCTGCATCGTATTCCAACGTGATGTTGGTGTTCTGAGCAGCTACAGCAATGTTGGTCAGCAACATGATCTCAGTCAGCTTAGCAGCGATTTCAAAGTCGTTGGCAGCCTTACGACCTTCCTTGATAGCCTCAACCCAGTCAACATAGATATTCTTCGGACGAGTGATGACCTTAGCAGGCTCCTTGAAGTTCGGACGGTTTGGAACGAGCTCAGGACTTGCACCATGAGTTCCGTGCATCATCATGCCCTTGTCGCCCACATAGAGGCACTCACGCAGTGCGCGACCGTTCTCCAGTTCGAATGGACGATAAGGCTTGATACCACCGTCAGTCCAAGTAACCACGCACTCAGGCATCTTGATCTTCTTCTTGCCATCCAGTGAATCCACCTCACGAGCAGGGAAGTGATACTTCACAGCCTCTGCCTGTGGCAAGTATTCCTTATTATAAGGAGTAGTGGTAGCCATGATCTTGTCAGGCATACCCAGACCCAATGCCCAGATAGGAGCATCGAAGGTGTGAGCACCCATATCACCCATAGCACCAGTACCATAGTCCCACAATCCACGCCAAGAGAAGTGCAATGAAGCTTCGTTGTAAGGCTTCTCAGGAGCAGGGCCTAACCACAGGTCATAATCCAGTGTCTGAGGAATGGTCTGTGCAGGCAGACGATCAAAGTAACCCTGCTTCCACATTGGGCGGTTCGACCACATGTGTACCTCAGTTACATTGCCAATCACACCATTGCGAATCCACTCAACAGTCTGGTAGGTACCTTCAGTATTGTGACCCTGGTTACCCATCTGAGTCACCACACCAGTCTTCTTAGCCAACTCAGCCAAGTAACGCACTTCCTTGATAGTCTTAGCCATAGGTTTCTCAACGAACACAGCCTTGCCAGCCTTCATTGCTGTAGCAGCGATGATGGCGTGGGTATGGTCAGGAGTGGCAATCAGATAGCCATCCACATCCTTTTCCTTTTCAATCAGTTCGCGGAAGTCAGTATATCTCTTAGCCTTGTAGTAGGCATTAAAAATAGGAGCACCATATTCAGTATCCACATCGCACAATGCATAGATATTGGCATGATGGATAGGCTCCTTGCCTGCATCACCCATCTGTACGATGTTATCGGAAGCACGGCGTGCACGCTGCAACTGGATACCTGCGTAAGGCTGCATAGTTGCCCATTTCATACCACCAGCACCATTACGCTTTACAGGAGCATCTGGATCTGCTATATTCTGCAAGTCGCCAGCACCCTGATTACCGAAACCGATACCTGCGATATTGATTTGATCACTTGGGGGAACATGACCATAGGTCTTACCCAACACCACACTCGGAGCGATGGTGAAGCCGGCCACTGCAGCAGCGCCAGTCTTCACAAAGCTCCTACGAGAGAACATCATGGAATTAGATTCGCTCATAAATTTTTGTTTTAAATTAAAAAATAAACCTTATTAACCTTATGCCAAACCCAATGCAACTTTGATTTGACATCGCTAATATACAACACCCCCTACAAACTCAACATTAACCCTCATTTAATACCTTATTAAACCAGGGCTAACAAAGGGCTAATTTACTCAACAGAATAAGAGTAATCAATTGAAATACAATGTTGAATAAAAAATTTAGAAAAGAGTGAAAATTTTTCTCAAGACGGCTAATTCTCGATTACTTTTGCTGCATTCACCAAGTCATCGAAGCTCATCTTGAAGCTTTCGCCGTATGCTTCGGCATACTCAGCGCAGAAGCTTTCATAGGCATAGCGAGCCTGCTTGAAATTGTTCTGGCTGATCAACGCACGGGTCAGATAAGCCAATGCCTCCTCATTGCATGGGTCATTCTCCAGAATCTTGTTGGCGATATGAATCACCTCGTCAGCCTCAGCTGGCAACTGATAGGAACTGATGAATCGCGTCATCACATCCACCGCCGTGTTGCAGATATAGCTCTTGTCATCATCCAACCAGTTGAACGACTCTCCAGCAAATGCTTCTCCACGCTGAATCAGTTCGAAGAAGCGTTCGAAATCCTTGCGGGTTTCTATGCGCTTACCCTCCAGCATCGCCAAGCATTGCACATAGTCGCAAAACACATCCCTGCTCATCACCACCACATATCTATTGGCATGGAAAGCAATCTCCACCTTGTTCAGGCGTTCCAAAATTTTACGCAACTTCAACACCGACACACTGCGCAAACTCTTGGCATTCTTACTGTCCTTACCCCAGATATAGTCATTCATCTCTGCACCATTGATGCCATGCTTGCCTCGCAGGGAGTTGATCAACAGTAAGAAAAACAGGCGTTTCAACTTGGGGGTAAACAAAGTCGTGATATCCTCTCCATCCTTGTCTATCACCTGGAACTGTCCAAAGATGCGGATGCTATTCTTCCCCATTGGCTTTGCACTTTCAACCTGAAGCAGCTCCTTGCCCTCCTCAACCATTTCAGGCAATGCGCCATTCTTCTTGATCCAATGATGCTGAGTACGCCATCTGAAATACCAATACAGCGCCAAGATGGCCAACACAAGTACCACAAGGCCAGTCAGCAACCAGCTGTTTCTCTGCCAGAAAGGAGTGCCAGGCGACACCTGCAGCTCTATCACCTGATTGCTCAAGCCCAGAATCTCTTTCTCGCTCAGCACCCTCGACCAGATGGCGAGATTGTCAATCATGCCTGCGTAATACGACTGGTTGATGCTGGTATAGCCCACATACAAGCTGTCGCTGCCCATATAGCCAGGCCTGCCTGTAGCTACCGCATCCAACTTGCCATTCACGAAGATGGCCTGTTCGCCATTCTGCTTGTTGAATCGCCAGGTCAGGTTATACCATCTATTGGGCTCAATCGTGGTTCTTCCCTCTATGTCATTGTTATAGAAGCCCATGTAAGGTTTCTTGTCGCGCACCAGCAAATGCAGAGCCTGCTGGTAGGCACTGGTCTTCGAGCCAATGATGCAATAGTCCTGCTTCCCCTCCTCATATTTTGGAATCTTGAACCACACCTGAACCGTAAAGTCGTGGTCGCGCAGGTGAAGGTCTTGCGAAGTAGGTAGGTTCAGCTTACTCTCATTGTCGAAATAGGCCACCTGTCCATGACTCGTATCAAAGCTGAATTCCACACCTTGGTTTGCCACAACAATCTGCTTGGCAGATGCGTTCTCCATCTCCCCATTGAAAGGCAACCACAGCTCCAAGTCCTCGTCAATGTTCACAGGGGTAGCATTGAAGGAAGCCATCATCGTCCTTTTCTGGTCGCCTGTTGCATACAACTTTTCAGGTTGCACCCTATAGCCTGGAGCCAACGGACTGAGCATCATCTCCATTCCATTCTCCAAGGGGAAGCAGAAAAGACCAGTGGTGGCATTGTTCATTCCTTCCCAATTCACATAATTCACCAATTCCTCGTGACTCACCACAGCGCCATACACCAGATTAAAGCTCCTGACATTCCGCATTGTAGCCCCCACCCAAGCATCATACTTGTCTATGATGATGAAATTGGGCACGCGTCCTTCATTGATCCAAGTGTCCCTCACCAAATTCACCAAATAAGGTGTAAAGCGTGATGTTTCATACAGGCTTCCACCCCTCAACTGCATGGCTTCCACATTATTGAAGCCCGTAAAGAGCGTCAGGTTTTTCTTCATCTTGTCTTCCTGCTGTTCCACACCATTCATGTAATTCCCCCAATCGGGGTCAGTATGCACCACCAGTTCGTTCATGGGATGCAGCCACGACGGACTGTTCACATGTTCCTGAACCTCAAACACAACCAGCCGTTTCTCGTTAGCTTTCATCTCCTGAAGGGCTGGCCAGGTGGTGCGCTGGCCATATTCAAACAGAATTCCTGTGAGGTCGGCATCCGCAAAGGCAGATGTCAAATCCAGCTCCACATTGAAATCCAGGAATAGGGTGATGAACTGATAGGGATTGGCTTCGAGACTCTGTTTGATGTCTCGCAGGGCATTGACAAATGGCACAAAGGTTCCATCAGGCTTACGCATCACCACCTGATTGCTTCGCTCATCTCCTTTCAGGTAGAAATAGAATCCCTCCACCTGCCCACGAAGCAGCTCTGCCACCGATGCCGTTTCTTTCGAAAAGGTGTTCAAGCATGAATAGTTGGAAATGACAAAGAGGCTCTCACCATAGGTAAGGCCCGCCTCCACATCGGCGATGCGCTGGCTATTACTATTAGCCTGTTGCGCCTGAACTGAACCCCATTGAAATGCCGTCAGCAGACACACCATTATATATATAAAGCGTACTCTTTTCATGTTTCATCAATGCAAGATAGCACAAAAATAGGTTTTTATTGTGAAATTGCCATAAAAAAACGCAAGAAATCGAGTTTTACCAAATTAAAATCGTAAATTCGCACACCATGAAGAAATATTTTTAACATTTAAACAACAATTCTAATGAGTACAATACTGGAATTAGCCCCTCAAGGGGTATGGAAGAATTTCCATGCGCTCACACAGATTCCCCGTCCTTCAGGACACTGCGAGGAGGTGAGCGAGTATTTAGTGAACTTCGGTAAGAACCTTGGTCTCGAGGCTTTCATTGATGGTGCAGGCAATGTGGTGATTCGCAAGCCGGCTACTCCTGGTATGGAGAACCGCCGTGGTGTAGTGCTGCAGGCTCACATGGATATGGTGCCTCAAAAGGTGGCCGATGTGGAGCACAACTTTGTGAAAGACCCTATCCAGACATGGATCGATGGCGAGTGGGTGCGCGCTAAGGGTACTACCTTAGGTGCCGACGATGGTCTGGGCGTTGCAGCCATCATGGCTGTGCTGGAATCGAAAGACATTCAGCATGGTCCGCTGGAAGCGCTCATCACCAAGGACGAGGAAACGGGCATGTTTGGTGCCTTCGCCCTGAGCCCTGACACCTTGCAAGGCGACATTCTGTTGAACCTCGACTCAGAAACTGAAGGGGAGCTCTACATTGGTTGCGCTGGTGGTTTGGACATCACCTCAAGCATGCAGTATCAGGAGGTGGCTCCAACACCTGGATTCATTGCCAAGAAGCTTGTGCTGAAGGGCTTGCGTGGTGGACACTCAGGCATGGAAATCAACGAGGGTCGTGCCAATGCCATCAAGCAGCTGGCTCGCGTGGTTCACGATCTGTTGGTGGAATTCGATTGTGAATTGGCTTCTTTCGGAGGCGGCAACATGCGCAATGCCATTCCTCGCGAGGCTCAGGCAGTTCTGTTGTTCAATCCTGATGATATGGAAGGCCTCGATGTGTATATCCAGGAATATGAGGCTCAATTGAATGCCGAGTTCTATCCCATCGAGAAGGACATCTACCTGAAGATGGAGGACGTTGACACCCCAGCCACCAAGATACCTGAGGAGATCCAAGACAACATCATCGCTGTCATCATGGCTTGCCAGGACGGCACCATGCGCATGATTCCTACAGTTCCTGATACCGTTGAGACATCTTCCAACCTGGCCATCGTAAATGTGGGTGGCGGCAATGTGGAAATCAAGATTCTGGCTCGCAGCTCTAATGACGCCATGAAGGATTATCTGGCTGATTGCCTGGAGTCTTGCTTCAACATGGCAGGATTGAAGACCAAAACAAGTGGTGGTTACTCTGGCTGGCAGCCCAATGTGGATTCTCCTATCCTTGCGGCTATGCGCAAGAGTTACCAGGAGCAGTTTGGCAAGGAGCCTTTGGTGAAGGTGATTCATGCAGGCTTGGAGTGTGGCATCATTGGTGCCATCTATCCCAAGATGGATATGATTTCCTTCGGCCCAACGCTGGAGTCGCCTCACACACCAGGCGAGCGCGCTTTCATCCCAAGTGTGCCCAAGTTCTGGGACTTCTTGGTAGCTACATTGGCACAGGTGCCTGAAAAATAATCTTTTAGCTTGGAATGAAGAACGAAAGATACGACCTGTTAGATGGTTTAAGAGGAGTAGCAGCATTGATGGTACTCCTCTACCATATATTCAACGACTCGAAGAGTTTCTTTGTGTGGCCAACGCCAGTCAACGAATTCTTCCACAGCTTCTTGGGCGTTGATTTCTTCTTCATCCTCTCAGGCTTTGTGATGGGATACGCCTACGACATGCAATGGAACCGCATGTCGTTGGGCGGTTTCATCAAGCGCCGCCTCATCCGCCTGCATCCTATGGTGGTGATGGGTGTATTGGTGGGGGCAGTGGTTTTCATCATCCAAGGCTGCACCAAATGGGACGGCACATCAGTTCCTTGGCAGTCAGTGCTTTGGGCTACACTCTTGGGGCTCTTCCTCATTCCCTCTCCCACCAGCATGGATGTGCGAGGCAACACCGAACTGTATCCGCTGAATGGTGCCCACTGGTCGTTGTTCTTCGAATATTTAGGAAGTCTGCTTTATGGACTGATGCTGCATCGCATGTCCACCAAATGGTTGAAAATATGGGTGTTGCTCAGCATCGTCTGCTTGGCGGTCTATGCTTTCTGTCAAGAAGCGGGAGGTTTGCTCTATGGCTGGTCTGTCGAGCCTATCAACATGTTGGGAGGTGCTTTGCGCATGCTCTATGCCTATCCCATGGGCTTGCTGATGGCGCGTCTGTTCCGTGAGCGAAAGCCTTCGTCTTTGCAAGGGCATGTATTCCTGAAGAGCAGCATCGCGCTGGTGGTCATCTTGGCAATGCCCATCATTGGAGGCAAAACCGCAGAAACCATTTTCCAGCTCATCTGCAACGTGGTGTTCTTCCCTGCCATCATCTGGTATGCGGCTCGCGGCAAGGCTACTGGCACTAAGCAGAAGGTCATCTCCTTCCTTGGACGCCTGTCCTACCCCCTGTATGCCATCCATTTCCCTGTTATCTGCCTGCAGATCTCGATTGTGCAAGGCATGGGAGATGTCTATGAAACCAGTGCCCAACCTTGGTCGGTGGTTCCCTTCTCTTTCCTCATCTCCCTCATCATCGCCATCCTCGCCATGAAGTACTACGACGAGCCTCTCCGCAGTTGGCTCAGGAGGAAACTGGGGTGAAGAGACATTTCAGTGAATTTATTCAAGTTTCGGAAATGGCTAACGTTTTATATTATAGGGGGGACAGTACGCAAGCAGGGCTCCCTTCCCCCCTCCAGTCACATTCTCCAGATCTTCATTGCTGATTTCCTCTCGCATCACCACCTGCTGGTCTTTGTCCTCACCCGTAATGGTAAGCTTCTTCACGTTGTCGTCGATTTCAATCTGCACGACTCTTTTTTCCTTCTGGTTTTCCATGATACTAAATTTATTAATGTAAACGTGGACACCTACCTTGGCGATAACACCATTGTACTCCTCCAGCCACTTGATCCAGTTTATCATCGTCAAGTTCTTCCTTCATCACCACTTGCTGGTCTTTGTCCTCACCCGTGATGGTAAGCTTCTTCACGTTGTCGTCGATTTCGATCTGCACGACTCTTTTTTCTTTCTTGTTTTCCATAACACTGAATTTTTACATTTTGATTCATCGATTTATTGGGCATAGCTTTCCGCACCTTGAAAAAACGCGTGGACATGGTCCTCCGCCTCCTGCCACTTGATTCATATTATCATCGTCAAGCTCTTCCTTCATCACCACTTGCTGGTCCTTGTCCTCACCCGTAATGGTAAGTTTCTTCACATTGTCGTCGATTTCAATCTGCACGACTCTTTTTTCTTTCTTGTTTTCCATAATACTTAATTTATAAAAATATCGGTTTGCAGTCAGTTACGATTTCGGCTCTTTCTCCTCTGTGACTGCCCCCTCCAGTCACATTCTCCAGATCTTTATCGTTGATTTCCTCACGCATCACCACTTGCTGGTCTTTGTCCTCACCAGTGATGGTAAGCTTCTTCACGTTGTCGTCGATTTCGATCTGCACGACTCTTTTTTCTTTCTTGTTTTCCATAACACTAAATTAAAAAATTCAACACTAAGTTAAACGGTAGAACATGACAGTTCATAAAACAATTATGGCACTTCATCTCATGAAGCAGCAAGCGCCTCTTCCCTTGCAAAGATAATAGATTTTATTTTTAGTTGCAACATTTTTGGAGAATAAATAGGAAAATACTATAAATAGAGCAACAATATCATGATTTCAAGTAGTATGGATTAGCCCGTAGAGACAACAGAACACAAGCAGGGGTGAGTCCGTAAGGTAATAGCCCCTTTAGGGGCTTGATAGGGGTAGCCAGCCATTTTAATGGCTGGGTAATAAGGCAGAATTATTATTGCATGCCTTTAGGTATGCGATAGGGGCAAAGCATAAGCGTGTAGTAAGTATTAGCCCTGTAAGGTAGGGTGTTCAAAAACGTGATTATTATTGCTTTCAATTTATGACGCCAAAGGCGTCACCCATATAATAGCCGTGGGTTCGAGCATGGCGAGAACCTACGGATAGTTCGAATAGTAAAATGATTCGACTCTGAAAGAGTCGCCCTGCATCATGTTGGGGCACTCTTTCAGAGTCGAACAATCTACTCACCGTTATCCGTAGGTACCGGCGTTGCCGGCACCCACGGCTATTATACGGTGACGCCTTTGGCGTCATAAATTGAATGCAAAATTAATCCCTTTATGAACACCAAACCCTAACGAAGTATTCCTTCAAGAAACAACAACGGAAACCCCTGTTTCTTGCAGCATCTCAACCATTTCTGGCGAGATCTTATTGTCAGTAACTACCGTCTTGATTTTGCCTTTCAGGTTCAGAGGCACCACACCATGTTTCGCAAACTTGTCACTTTCCGTCAATACAACCACATGGTTGGCCTGAACCGCCATATCGCGAACAGCCTGCGCACGCATCTGATCCTTGTTGGTGAAACCTACACGCTCCTCATAGCCGTCAGTGCCAATGAAGAACAAGTCGGTCAGGAAGTTAGCCGCACATTCCCTCACCATAGGTCCCACCATCACCTGCGCATCCTGCTGATAGATGCCACCCAGCAACACAATCTGGAAATTGGACTTCCCACGGATATACTCGGCGATGAAGGCACTGTTGGTGATGATGGTCAGATCCTTCTTCAAGGCCACCAGCTGCTCGGCAAACAAAGCGCAACAACTGCCGCTCTCAATCATCAGGGTATCGCCATCATGCACCAGCTCGGCAGCCTTGGCGGCTATCTTCAGCTTGGCCTCATAATGATAGGCGATGCGGCACCGGATATCGTCGGTACTCTTCAGACGAGCATACCCATGCTCACGCTTCACGATACCCTTATCTTCCAATGTGTCAAGGTCTTTCCTGACAGTAACCTGCGAAACGCCCAGCCATTCAGCCAGACTTGCCACTTCAATGTTTCCCTCTTGAGTCAGCAACTCAAGTATGCGATTAATCCTTTCGTTCATTACACCTTATATATTATTACAGGAAGGCTTCGATGCCCTCTCCAATCATTACATGCAAATAATCCTCCAAATCCTCTCGATGCAAAGAGGGCGTGTCATGATAATCATACTCCTGATCCAGCAAATCGTATTTGTTTTCCCCAAACTGATGGAAGGGAAGCAATTGACAACGCTCAACACCTATGGCTTTCAGCAGTTTGGCCAGCTGGGCAGCATCATCCAAAGAGTCGTTGAAGCCAGGAATGACAGGAATCCTGGGCAAAACGGTTTTCCCTTTGGCGAAGGTAGCTTTCATATTCTTTATCGGAAGTTCGTTGGAAACCCCAGTGCCTTGCTGATGCTTCTTGGCATCCCAGTGCTTCAGGTCGAACAGGATGTAATCAACATGCTCCATCACCTTCTCAAACCTTTCAGCAGCAGCGTAGCCTGTGGTCTCGCAACAGGTATGCAAACCCATTTCATGGGCAGCCTTCAGGAGTTCAAGGGCAAAGTCGGGTTGCATCAGCATCTCACCACCAGAAAGCGTGATTCCTCCCCCACTCTCTTCGTAGAACACCTTGTCCTGCATGACCACCTCCATCACCTCAGTCACAGTCATTTCTTGACCTTGCAACTCAAGGGCTTTCTGGGGGCATTCCGCCACACACAATCCACAGGCGTTGCACAAAGACGGATGAATGTGGATGTGATTTATTTCCACAGAGATGGCATGCTGGGGGCAGATAGCCAAGCAATGACGGCAATCCTCACACTTCTGCCTGTCCCAGAATGGCTGCACCTTGGGCAACTGGCTCTCGGGATTGGAGCACCACTTGCATCTGAGCGGACAGCCCTTGAAAAAGACTACCGTCCTGATGCCTGGCCCATCATTCACGCTGAACTTCTGGATGTTGAAGACAATGCCTTTCTGCTCAAAATTCACCTCCGACATATTTCATCTCACTTAATAAAGTGTTATATCATAGCCCCGTTAGGGGCTCACCATGCGGACAGCACCTGCAATCTGTTGCTCCGATGGGCTAATCACCACCAAAACATCTGTCATTTTTTTTGCAAAAATATGAAATAAATTCGAATGAAAGCAGAGAAATTCGGAAAAAGTTTGTAATTTTGCCTTCGAATGAAAGGAATTAAGGTTTCGAACAAAGATTTTATAAACTTCAAAGCATAAAAATATGGAGAATACAACCCATTTTGGATCGTTGACGGAAAGGATGAAAAGCTTTCGAGAAGAAGTGCTCGACGAGAAGCCTTACATCGATGCAGAAAGAGCGATGCTGGTAACAGAAGCCTATCGCGAGAACCTGAACCAACCCAGGGTGATGGTGAGGGCATTGATGCTCAAGAAGATTCTGGAAAACATGTCTATCCACATAGAGGACAAGTCGTTGCTGGCAGGCAACCAAGCCACCAAGAACACCAATGCCCCCATCTTTCCAGAATACACCATGAAGTTCGTCATCGATGAGCTCGACCTTTTTGAAAAGCGCGACGGAGATGTGTTCTATATCACTGAAGAGACGAAGCGGCAGTTGCGTGAGATAGCCCCATTCTGGGAAAACAACAACCTGCGCGCCAGAGGCGAGGCGCTGCTTCCTGACGAGGTGAGCGTGTTCATGGAAACAGGCGTGTTTGGGATGGAAGGCAAGCTCAATGCCGGCGATGCCCATCTTTCGGTGAATTATGAGAAGATGCTGGCAGAGGGCTTGAAGGGCTATGAAGAGCGAACCAAGCAGCTGAAGGCGGCGTTGGATTTCACCCAGCCTGAGAACATCGACAAGAATGTGTTCTACAAAGCTGTGCTGACTGTCATCGAGGCGGTTCATGACTTTGCCCTCAGATACAGCCGCTTAGCCAGCGAAATGGCCATCAAGGAAAAGGATGCCAAGCGTAGAGAGGAACTGATGGAAATGAGCCGCATCTGCGCCAAGGTGCCTTACGAGCCAGCCACCTCTTTCCGCGAGGCTGTTCAGGCTGTTTGGTTCATCCAACTGATTCTCCAGATTGAGTCGAATGGCCATTCGCTCAGCTATGGCAGGTTCGACCAATACATCTATCCCTATTACATGAATGACATCCAGACGGGACACATCCAGGAGGACGAGGCGTTGGAACTGCTTACCTGCCTGTGGATCAAGACTCTCACCATCAACAAAGTGCGCTCTCAATCCCACACGCTCAGCTCTGCGGGTTCACCCATGTATCAGAATGTGACCATCGGAGGGCAGACAACAGACAAGAAAGATGCAGTCAACGAGCTGAGTTTCCTGGTGTTGAAATCGGTGGCACAGACAAGGCTCACCCAGCCCAACCTCACCGTAAGATACCATAAGAATCTGAACAAGAAGTTCTTCGATGAATGCATTGAAGTCATGAAGTTGGGATTCGGCATGCCAGCCCTCAACAACGACGAGATCATCATTCCATCGTTCATCGCTTGGGGTGTGAAGGAGGAGGATGCCTACAACTATAGCGCCATCGGCTGTGTGGAAACGGCTGTTCCTGGCAAGTGGGGCTATCGTTGCACAGGCATGTCGTACATCAATTTCCCCAGGGTGCTGCTCTGCGCCATGAACAATGGCGTTGACCTCACCAGCGGCAAGAGGTTTACAAAGGGGTATGGCTACTTCACCTCGATGGAAACCTTTGAAGAGCTGATGGCGGCGTGGGACAAGACTGTCAGAGAGATGACCCGCTACAGCGTGATTGTGGAGAATGCCATCGACAAGGCATCGGAGAGGGATGTTCCTGATATCCTATGTTCCGCCTTGACGGATGATTGCATCGGCAGAGGCAAGACCATCAAAGAAGGTGGAGCCGTCTATGACTTCATTTCTGGCTTGCAGGTAGGCATCGCCAACATGGCTGATTCGCTGGCTGCCATCAAGAAGCTGGTGTATGAGGAGCAGAAGATTACGCGCCAGCAACTTTGGGATGCCATCTTGGATGATTTCCAATCCGCAGAGAATAAGAAGATTCAGGAGCTATTGGTGGATGCTCCCAAGTATGGCAACGACAACGATTATGTTGACCAGTTGGTGGTGGATGCCTACGACTCCTACTTGGATGAAATCAGGAAATATCCCAACACCAGGTATCAGAGAGGCCCTATCGGAGGCATCCGTTATGGGGGAACCTCTTCCATCAGTGCCAATGTGGGTCAAGGCATGGGCACAATGGCAACGCCTGATGGCAGAAACGCTTACGAGCCTCTGGCTGAAGGATGCAGTCCTGCGCACAATGCCGACAAGCATGGGCCAACGGCCGTATTTAAGACAGTATCAAAACTTCGCACCGAGCAGATAACAGGGGGTGTGCTGCTGAACCAGAAGATGACTCCCCAAATGTTGTCAACAGAAGAGAACAAGCAGAAGTTGGAGATGCTCATCAGTGCCTTCTTCAACCGTTTGTATGGCTATCATGTGCAATACAACATCGTGTCGAAGGAAACCCTGATTGATGCCCAGCTGCATCCAGAGAATCATAAGGATTTGATTGTGAGGGTGGCAGGCTACAGCGCATTCTTCAATGTGCTCTCCAAGAAAACACAGGACGACATCATTGGACGCACAGAACAGAGCCTGTATTGACGAACAAGATTGTAAAACCCATTAAGACGATAAAGATTATGAAACTATTGATTGACGATGCTAACATCAACCTGATTAAAGAACTCTATGATTATTATCCATTAGACGGAGTTACCACCAATCCTTCGATTCTTGCCAAAAGTGGAAGGGCACCCTATGAAGTGTTGACTGAGATCCGCGCGTTCATTGGTGAAGAAGCCGACCTTCATGTGCAGGCCATTTCAAGAAAAGCCGAAGATATGATTGAGGAAGCCAAGGTGATTGTGGAAAGATTGGGAAAGAACACTTTCGTCAAGATTCCAGCCATCAGCGAAGGTTTCAAGGCCATGAAGGCGTTGGCTGCACAAGGTGTAAAGGTAACTGCCACAGCCATCTACACACCCATGCAGGGCTATCTTGCCGCCAAATGTGGAGCTTCGTATGCAGCCCCCTATGTGAACCGCATCGACAATATGGGCTACGACGGCATTCAGGTGGCCAAGGACATTCATGACATTTTCCTGAAGAACGGTTTCCAGACAAGTCTGCTGGCAGCGAGCTTCAAGAATTCCCAGCAAGTGCTGGAGCTCTGCAAATATGGCGTTGGTGCCGCAACGGTAGGGCTAGATGTCATCAAGGCTTTCGTCAACAATCCTGCCATCACCTCAGCCGTAGAGGCTTTCATCACAGATTTCGAGAAGCTGGCTGGGACAGGAAACACCATGTTAAACATTTGATTATCAAGGAAAGGCCACAATAAAAGGGAGCACTATCGAAAGTGCTCCCCAACTAAACACTATATACTACTATGGATTGAGTATCAAGCCTCCAGATCCTTCAGCTCCCAGCCCAGTGCACTTGCACCCAGAACGGCAGCATCAGCATCCTTCAACTCACTCATCAACAGTTTCGTCTTACCCTTGAAGATAGGCATTACGTTAGCATCAACAGTCTTGCGGATAGGATCGAACAGCAGTTCGCCTGCATGTGCCAAACCACCGAACAGGATGATAGCCTCTGGGCTGCAGAATGCGATGAAGTCAACGAAAGCCTCACCCAGCAGCTGGCCAGTGAACTCGAAGATTTCCTTAGCAATCTTATCGCCCTTCTGAGCAGCATCGAACACATCCTTTGAAGTAATGTCATCCACAGGAATCTCGCGCAGCAAGCTTGGTTCAGTGCTCTGAGCCAACTTCTCGCGTGCACTGCGAGCCACACCTGTAGCAGAGCAGTAAGCCTCCAGACAGCCCTTGCGACCGCAACCGCAGAGACGGCCATCGCGACGGATAGTTACGTGACCCAACTCGCCTGCGAAACCATCGCAACCATAAACCATCTGGCCATTGATTACGATACCACTACCAACACCAGTACCCAGGGTGATCATGATGAAGTTCTTCATACCACGAGCAGCACCATAGGTCATTTCACCGATAGCAGCTGCATTAGCATCGTTGGTCAGCGCTGTTGGAATGCCGATTCTCTCTTCGAACAGACGAGCCAATGGCACGATGCCCTTCCAAGGCAGGTTGGGAGCGAACTCGATGGTACCCGTATAATAGTTACCGTTAGGAGCGCCAATACCGATGCCCTTCACCTTGTCCTTGCCACCGTTCTTAGCAATCAGTGCTTCCAGGCCTGTGCAAACAGCATCAACATAATCCTCAGCTTTCTCATACTTGCCAGTCTTGATCTTGTCAACGTCAACCACTGTACCGCGAGCGTCAACCAAACCAAACACGGTGTTAGTACCACCGATATCAATACCTACTACATAAGGTTTCTCTACTTTTAAATCCATGATATTATAATTTTAAAGTTAAAAAATACATTCTGCTCACAAATGTACACAAAGTTTATGGAGCTTGCAAGATTATCAGCCGTTTTTTTAGTTAAATTCACAAAAGGCGTAATCCACTATCCGTAATTTCGATGAGTCGGCGCTTGTAGAGATCACCGACAGCCTTCTTAAACACCTTCTTGCTTACCTTGAAACGCTCGTAGATTTCCTCGGCAGGACTCTTGTCATGCAGGTAGCAACGGCCACCATTTCGCTCCATATAATTATATAAGGTGTCGGCAAAGTCGAGGGTTTGCTGGCGACCGTTCTTCTGCAGCGCCACATCCACTTTGCCATCCTCGCGCACTTGCATGATATAGCCCTTCATCTTGTCGCCAATCTCCAAGGGTCGGAACACCTGATTCTCGTACACCAAACCTTGATATTTGTTGTCGATGATCACTTTATAGCCCAAGTGAGTGTGTTGCCACACCAGAATATCCACCTCATCGTCAGGTTGATAGGGAGGCATATCAGTAGAAAGATAATGCTCCACCTTAGCTGATGCCATGATGCGGAAGCTATCCTGATCCACATGGGCATGAATCACATACTTGTGCCCCACCTCCATCTTGTGCTTCTGCTCGCGGAAGGGACAGAACAAGTCCTTCATCAAGCCCCAGTCGAGGAAGGCGCCATACTGATTCACCCACGACACCTGCAGGCAGGCAAACTCGCCCACTTGCACGTATGGTTTCAGGGTGGTTGCCACCAAACGTTCCTCGTTGTCGAGGTAGATAAACACATCCAGTTTCTGTCCAATCTCGTACTGATAAGGCACATAGCGTGCAGGCAACAGGATTTCACCCTCGTCGCCACCATCCAAATAGAGTCCGAAATCAACCTCTTTTACAATCTCCAGACTGTTGAATTTTCCTAGTTCTATAGCCATAATGCATAATTTTCAGCGAAGATACGGCAAAGTTTGAATAAAAGCAAATTTTTTAGGCTTGTCGTTTGATGTATCGAAAAAACTGCTTATCTTTGCAGTCGCTTTTGGCGAATAAACAATGGTGTCATAGCTCAGTTGGTAGAGCAAAGGACTGAAAATCCTTGTGTCCCCGGTTCGATTCCTGGTGACACCACTTTGTTTCGGAAAGTAGCGCAGTTGGTAGCGCACTACGTTCGGGACGTAGGGGTC
Organism: uncultured Bacteroidales bacterium; assembly: GCA_902783615.1. Lineage (GTDB taxonomy): Bacteria > Bacteroidota > Bacteroidia > Bacteroidales > Bacteroidaceae > Bacteroides. The sequence goes on from CACZRQ010000088.1 coordinate 16,501, forward strand.
GGGCGTTCGAGTCGCCTCTTTCCGACAAAAAATGGGTTGGATTTTATCCAGCCCTTTTTTGTCGGAAAAACATCCTGTTCTATTGTTTCTTACATCAATCATCATTCGCCAGCGAGAGGCCTACGCTGAGGATCATGTTGACATTAGCCATTGTGCCAGAGAGATCCCAATCAGCGCGATACTCATCGGATGGCTTGTGATACCATGAAGCCATAGGGTATTTATTCGGATGATCTGGATCCACAGGCTTCAAGCCATTCTCCACCACCACCGCTGGAACACCTTTCTTCACGAAATTATAATGGTCAGAACGGAAGAACCAACCATCGGAATTGTCGTCATCGAAGAAAATGTAACGGCCTTGAGCCGCAGCAGCAGCCACATAATACTGATCCAGATTGCTCTCGCCACCTCCCAAGATCACCACGTCGTGAGTGAGCTCGGCTGGACCAATGCTCTCAAAATTCAAACAAGCCTTGGTCTTCTCCATCGACACAGCTGGATGAGCACAGTAATACTCAGAGCCAAAGAGGCCACTCTCCTCAGAAGATGGGAAG
>CACZRQ010000089.1 GCA_902783615.1 uncultured Bacteroidales bacterium
AAACTGGTGGTGGTTATCGCTACATCTCAGGTACCTCATTCGCTTGTCCGCTCACAGCAGGAGCCATCTCCCGTCTGCTTCAGTGCCGTGATTTCAAGAACCGTGAAGAGATGGTCCGTGCCTTAGCCGAATCTGCAGGCAGTCATCTCGACATCATGCAAGCTTATCAGTACCAAGAGCCTATCAATGGCGTGTTTATGCGAAGAATCAACGGTACGGATATGACCTTTAATAAGGTGGGCGACAATCGTGTGGTGATTGGCGATGGGCAGCACGCCTGTGTCAATAATTCGCAGATTGACTCCCTCATGATTCCACAACTCGTAGCCGGCTATCCGCTCGAAGGGGTTGCCGATCATGCCTTTGAGAACATTAGCATCAAGAAACTCACCTTTTGGGAGAATATCAAGACACTGAGTGCCAGCGCCTTTGCTGGAGCCAAAGTAGATACGCTCGACTTGAGGAGAATCACTAAGCCGCTTTCTTGCGGCGCAGGATGCTTCGACGACCAGCTTTACAAGCATTGCATCGTCAGGGTTCAACGGCAATACTTGAGCGATTTCCAAAGTGATGACGTCTGGAAAAACTTCGCCCATTTCCTTACGGATGAGTTCTATTGGAAAAACAGCGATGGCGTTCAGATTAACTTCAATATTATCGATGAAAACGCGAAAATTGCAGCCATTAGTCAGATATCTGATGCTCGCAAACCTGCCATTGACACAAACTGGAGTGGCAAACTCACCATCCCCGCAGAGGTAAACGGCTACAAGATTACAGCCGTAGGCGATTTGGCACTGATGGGCTGCTCTATACAAGGTATCGAATTGCCAGAAACCATCGACAGCATCGGCAAGCAGGCCTTTGAAAACTGTGGTGACTTAAAATCTATTGTTCTGCCAGATCAAATTACTGCACTCCCCGAAGCTTGCTTCAATTTCTGTATGTCTCTCTCGGAAGTCATACTGCCCAAACACCTGAAATCCATTGGAAAGGATGCCTTCAATGGATGTGTCATGAGTACGGTTACGATTCCAGCAGAGGTGACCTCCATCGCCAAAGGTGCTTTTGAATGCGATGGTCTGAAGTCTGTCGTATCGCTGATTACAGAACCTTTCGATTTGGGAAGCAGCAAAAGCGATGTATTCTCAACTTGCGACACACTGTATGTACCAAAGGGAACCAAAGCCCTTTACGAGGCTAAGCAAGGTTGGAAGGATTTTACCCACATCCTCGAATCAGAGCCCACTGCCATCCATCAAGTGCAGCTGGCTCCTGATAAGAATGCGCCCTACTACTCCATCGACGGCAAACAGCTAAAAGATGCTCCACAGCGCCGAGGCATCTACATCCATCAGGGCAAGAAAGTCCTAGTAACGGATTAATCGTTTAAATTAAAGTCGGGGTATCACCTTTTTACTAATGAGATACATCATGTCCTTCTGATCATTCATGCGATAGGTTCGAACAGATGTGAGGTTAGGACCAGCTGAGCGATAAAGCGTAACTTCAGTAGGAAGGTCGTAAGTCTTTTTCTCTTTATTCCACTTGCTAACCTCTACATTATAGCCGTTTTTATAATATTTGTAGCAGAGGCGCACATTTTCCACCCATTGCTTGGTAGCCTCATCCCAACGCATCGTTTCTTTGCTTGACAATCGCCCTTCAGCATCATAATTATAGCGACATTCTACATGATTTTCTGCCTCTGCGTCATACAGGTTGTGCACCCCATTGCCGTTGACCGCATTAAAATACATGCCAAGTACCATTGCTGCTGTGATAATCGATTCCATAATCTTGCATTTTTAATTTGTTACTTTGTCTATTTGACGTAGCAAAGTTCCAAAAAGTTGCAAGTGATTTCTCGTTATAATATAAATAGGTGACACAAAGAGATTCTGCCAAATTTAACGGAAAAAAGAAAAAAACTCCTCCAAAATTTGGAGTATAATCTATTTTTTCTTAATTTTGCGCTGAAAATCAATAGAAAAATGAGAAACGTAGATTATACAGATAATCAGATAACGGAAGTTATAGATTTTGCCCCAGAAACAACACATGAGGCTCATCTTCGTATTATGGATGCCGAACGTGGTATTGCTAATGGCGAAACCATTTTGCACGAAGATGTAATATCTCAATCTTATAAGTTGCTAGAAAAATATGATTGTTAAATGGAATGCCAAGGCTTAGTCTCATTGGAATGAGCAATTGGAATATCGTACAGAGATTACTTGCTTAACTCATTTATGAAATAGGAAATGGCCTCTTTAAGTGGTGAAATCTCATTCTTGATTATCCAAAGAATCTGTGATGCATCTACATCGAAATAGTGATGGGCAATGATGTCCCTTAAACCTTTTACATTCTTCCAAGGGATAGAAGGATAAGTCGGCAAAAGCTTACCATCAGTAGTCTTATCCAAATTCTTTAGGCTCTCACCAATAGCGATAAGCAACATACATGTCGCATCTAACAGTACCATGCCAGACGATGAACACAGGAAATCATCTACAGATTGGATATCTTTAGTTCTGTTTTCAAGCTTCTCGATGGCAGAAAGGA
>CACZRQ010000090.1 GCA_902783615.1 uncultured Bacteroidales bacterium
AGGAACCCCATCAGGAGGACTATTCCTGTTGACACCCCTTGATGCAATTAAAAGAGTTATGCAAATTAATTTCTTTTCGCAAGTCCTAATAACACAGCATGTGGCTAAGATGATGATGAGGCAAAAAAAAGGCTCAATTATCAACATTTCGAGTATTGTCGCATTAGATAATCAAGGTGGATGGACAGCATACGGTAGTAGTAAAGGGGCCGTGATTAGTTTTACCCGTACAGCGGCAAGAGAACTGACACAATTGGGAATTAGGGTAAACGCAGTAGCACCCGGACTTGTTGATACGGATATGGGTAACGTGATGGATGGATCATTTCAAAATGATATAATAGCCCGTTCCGATATGGGGCGAAAAGGAACCCCAGAAGAGATAGCCAATTTGGTTTGCTTCCTTGCATCAGATGAGGCGTCTTTCATTACAGGTCAAATAATCAGAATTGATGGAGGAATGTAAGATGAACGAACAAGTAAAAAGAATAGAACATCAGTGCTATGAGATGAAACTCAAAGCACTTGATATGGCATTAAGTACCAGTTTCGGTGCCCATATCGGAGGTGGTTTTTCTGCTATGGAACTGATGGCTTGCCTCTATGAGGTGGCTAATATACCTTCCATGACAGATGAGAGCAGAGACAGAATCATATTGAGTAAAGGACATGGTGTGTTGGCTCTATATACAGCACTTTGGAAGAAGGGCTTGATGACCGATGAGGATATTGCAACCTTCGAAACGGATGGTACTCAGTTCCATGGTCACGCTCACCGTAATTTAGAGAAGGGTATAGAGTTCTCAGGCGGCAGTCTTGGTCTGGGTATATCTTACACAGTGGGAGTAGCTAAAGCCTGCAAGGACAAGGGGCTGAACAACAGAATATACGTTATCATTGGCGATGGCGAAATGGACGAAGGCATCGTATGGGAAGCCTTGATGTCTATCATTCATTTCGGACTGAATAATGTAACAGTTATCGTTGACCGCAACCAATACCAATTGGATGGCCCAACCAATGACATTATGAACCTTCTTTCAGTTGAGGATAAACTGAAAACATTTGGTTATGATGTTGAAACTGTGGATGGGCATTCTATTCCGGCTTTGCTTGATACGTTAGGTAAAGGTTTGGATAAGCCTCGTGCTATTGTGGCTAACACCATCAAGGCAAATGGTATCTCTTTCTTAATGAACAACAAGATTTCACACCAGTGCGCATTACCCAAGAAAAAGTACGAACTGGCCGTAGAAGAAATAAAACAAGCATACAATGGAGAATAAGGTAAATTATAAATTGTTGTCAATATCCGGTCAAGGGGGTAGCGTTTTTGGAATCTCCCTTATTGAACTGATGAAGCAGCGCAACGATTTGATGGTGCTATCTTCGGATATGTCAACACCTGCCGGCCTTGACAAGTTCAAGGCTGCATTCCCGGAGCATTTCATGAATATGGGAATAGCAGAGCAGAATATGATCGGAACCGCTGCTGGACTGGCTGAAGAGGGTTATAAACCTATCTGTGTGGCACAGGCTTGTTTTATCACTATGCGCAGTTTTGAGCAAGTACGACAATACTGTGGTTATATGCAGATACCTATAGTAATTATTGGCATTGGTTCAGGCGTATCGCTGCAATATATGGGGAACACGCATTATGCCATTGAAGATTTGGCTTTGATGCGCACAGTACCCGGAATGGAAGTGATTGCACCGTGTGACGCTTACGAGGCTTTGAAAGCCTTTGAGTATGCAGTCAATAGCAAACATCCTGTGTATATCCGTCTCTTTGGTGGTACTGCCATCCCAGCTGTTTTCAACGAAGATATTGACTTTGCTTGCGGTAAGGCCATCAAGTTGAAAGAAGGAAAGGATGTGCAGATAATTGCTACAGGAAGTATGGTTGGCAATGCCATGAAGGTAGCAGAAGCACTTGCCACAGAAGGCATAGATGCTTCAGTGCTGGATATGCATACAATTAAGCCTTTGGATGCAGATGCTATTGAACAGGATAAGAAACTGATTGTTACCATAGAAGAACATAATATCATAGGTGGCTTGGGAAGTGCAGTGGCAGATGAGTTGAGCCAGCAAGCAACCCATCCTAAATTAATTAAACTTGGAATTCATGACCGCTTTGTACCTGTTGGCAGTTACAAGTATGTTCAGCAGCAGTGTGGTCTTGACATAGAAAGCGTTAAAAACGAGATAATTAATAATTTAAAATAGTATCACAATGGAAACATTAGAAAAAGTTATTGAAATTGTTGCAACCACTTGCGAAGTGGAAAAGAGTGAAGTTAACGAAAATAGCACCGTAGGTGATTTCCCTGCTTGGGACTCAATGGGCCATTTGGCTATTCTAAATGCTATTGAAGAGGCTTTTGATATCAGCTTCGAACCTGAGGAAATGATGGAATTGGAAGATGTCAAGGACATCGTAGCCGCTGTTAACGCAAAACTCGCATAATGACGTTAGAAGAACAAATTCATCAGAATTCAATCCAGCAGCCCGAAAGAGTGGCTCTTATCACGGTTGACCAGCAGGTGACGTATGCCCAGATGTGGGAAAGTTGCTTGTTGGCAGCCACCAATGTGCGTAAGAAATACAATCTGAAACAGGGTGACCGTATCATTCTGGCCGCTGCTGCAAACATTGATTTCATCTATGCCTATTTTGGTATTCATATTGCCGGTGGTGTCTGTGTGCCCATTGACCCGGACACAAACCAGACACGCTATGAGTTGATTCGTGAGTCAACCAAGCCGGTATGCACCATGGGCGCATTGCACAAGGTGGAGGGCTACGATGTGATTCCCTTCAGTGATATGCTTGACCCGTGCGACAAGGTGGATGAATACCAGACACCAGACACTGAGCAGATAGCAGATGTGCTGTTTACTACCGGAACTACGGGAGCACCCAAGGGTGTGGCTCTGAATCACCGAAACTTGACGGCTGCTGCAATGAACATTAACACCTTTATTAAGAACACCGCAGAGGATGTGGAACTGCTGGCTTTACCAGTCAGCCATTCCTTTGGTCTGGGACGTGTACGTTGCGTACTGTCCAAAGGTGGTTCATTGGTGTTGCTGGGAACGTTTGCCAGTATGAAGAAGTTCTTTGGGCAGATGGAGCAGTACCATTGCACTGGCTTTGGAATGGTTCCTGCCGGATGGGGCTATATCAAGAAGATGAGCGGACGCAAGATTAGTCAGTTTGCTGATCAACTCCGTTACATTGAGATTGGTAGTTCCTTCATGTCCATCGAGGACAAGGAACTGCTGTGCGAACTGCTACCCAACACCCGTATCTGTATGCACTACGGCCTTACCGAGGCCTCGCGTTCTGCCTTTATGGAGTTCCATTCAGAGCACGACAAACTGGGCACTGCCGGAAAGACTTCTCCCAATGTGGAAGTGGCTATCTTCAGTGCAGAAGGTAAGCGTCAACCTATTGGTAGTGAGGGCGAGGTATGTGTAAAAGGCAATCACGTCACTTGCAGTTACTGGAACGAGACACCCGAACGATTCCAGAAGGATTTCTTTGACGGGTATTTCCGCACCGGTGACTGTGGCTTCTTGGATGAAGAAGGCTACATTCACTTGAAAAGCCGTATTAAGGAGATTATCAATGTGGGCGGTAAGAAGGTAAGCCCTATGGAGGTAGAAGATATTCTGAACACCATCCCTGGCATTACCGAAAGTGCCTGCGTTGCTATGCCCGACCCTGAAGGTGTGATGGGAGAACTGGTGAAAGCGTTCATCGTTTGCAGTGATGATTCACTGACTGATGCAGCCATTTTGGATGTGTTGCGTCCGAAATTGGAAGTGTATAAATTGCCCGCTGTCATTGAGCGCATTAGCGAAATACCGAAGACTGCTTCCGGCAAAGTCCAGAGGTTTAAATTGAAAGTTTAAGGTTTAAAGTTTAAAGAAAGATGGAAGAGCAATTGACATATATGGACGAGTTGTTCACATTGCCTGCATTTGCAGACGATGAGCAGCAACAAGCCCTATATCTGAAAGCTTTGCAGGAGGAACTGGTATTCCATTACGAACACAACGAGATGTACCGCCAGTTCTGTGACCGCAAGGGTTTTGACCCCAAGGCCGAAATCAAGAATGTTGAAGACATCCCACCAGTAGCCGTTAGTGTATATAAAGATTTAGGTATGGGGCTGGCATCAGTTCCTAATGAAGATATTAAGTTGCGCCTACAGTCTTCTGCCACATCAGGAACGCCCAGTACAATCGTAGTGGATAAGATTACCAGCAAGCGACAAGCCAAGGCTATGGTGAAGGTTATCCAAGAGGCCATTGGCAAGGAGAAAAAACCATTCCTTGTAATGGATATTGACCCACGTTCTGAATACAGCAGACTGTTGGGTGCCCGCTTTGCTGCCATCAGAGGATATTTGAACTTTGCATCCAAGGCAGGCTATTTCCTGAAAGCCAAAGATGGCGTATCCTACTTTGATGTGGATGCCATGCAGGAGTATGTGGCTGGTATAGACAAGAATCAGCCCGTGGTGGTGTTTGGCTTTACTTATATCCTTTATAGCAATGTTCTTAAGGCTGTCAAGGAAAAAGGCATTACCATTCCACTGCCTAAGGGTTCCAAGATTATCCACATTGGTGGTTGGAAGAAACTGGAGAGCGAGAAGATTAGCAAGGAACTCTTCAACCAGCAACTGGCTGACTGTTTTGGCATTGAGACAGTGGATGTGATTGACATCTACGGTTTCACCGAACAGATGGGTCTGAACTATCCAGACTGTCCTTGCGGTTGCAAGCACGAGAGTAGCTATGTGAAGGTGCTGGTTCGTGACATTGTGACGGGTGGGGTGCTTCCTGCCGGAGAGGAGGGGAAACTGGAATTCGTTACTCCTGTTCCTCATAGCTATCCTGGCAATGCAGTTTTGACGGATGACTTGGGAATGTGGTTTGATGAGTCTTGTCCTTATGGAAGACCCGGCAAACGGTTTAAGATTCTTGGCCGTTTGAAGAAAGCTGAGGTCAGGGGTTGTGGAGATATTCTTTCCAATAAACTCACTTTTCAGAAACGTGCAACAGGAGGTACGGTTGACACACGTTTGGAAGTACAGTCTTTCCACGGAACGCTCATTGAAGGTGACGATACCGAGAAGACTATGCAAGGCATTG
>CACZRQ010000091.1 GCA_902783615.1 uncultured Bacteroidales bacterium
AACAGTAAAAAAATAAATAAAGAAAAATGAAACTATCGCAGTTTAATTTCCGTCTTCCTGTGGATAAGATCGCTCAGTTCCCCACAGAGTATCGTGATGAGTGTCGCTTGCTGGTACTCCATCGTAAAACAGGTGAGATTGAGCATCGGGTGTTTAAGGAAATCATCGACTATTTCGATGATAAAGATGTGTTTGTGTTTAACGACACCAAGGTTTTCCCTGCTCGGTTATATGGCAACAAGGAGAAGACCAATGCTCGCATCGAGGTGTTCCTGCTCAGAGAGCTGAACGAAGATCAACGTTTATGGGATGTGTTGGTGGATCCAGCCCGTAAAATCCGCATTGGCAATAAGTTGTATTTTGGCGATGACAACTCTATGGTGGCTGAGGTGATTGACAATACCACCTCTCGTGGACGCACTTTGCGTTTCTTGTACGACGGTCCACACGATGAGTTCAAGCGTGTGCTCTATTCTTTGGGAGAAACGCCATTGCCACATGAAATGATTAAACGTTCACCTGTGCCAGAGGATGTTGACCGATTCCAATCTATCTTTGCCAAGAACGAAGGTGCAGTAACGGCTCCTACGGCAAATCTGCATTTCAGCCGTGAGTTAATGAAGCGCTTGGAAATCAAGGGTGTGGATTTCTCTTTTATCACACTGCATGCTGGTTTGGGCAATTTCCGAGGAGTGGATGTGGAGGACTTGACGAAGCATAAAACCGACTCTGAGCAAATGTTTATTACCCAGCAAGCTGCCGATATTGTCAACAAGGCAAAGGATGGAGGTCATCAGATTTGTGCTGTGGGTACTACCACCATGCGTGCCATCGAGAGCAGTGTAAGCACTGATGCTCACATGAAACCTTTCTCAGGATGGACCAACAAGTTCATTTTCCCTCCCTACCAGTTCTCTGTGGCCAATGCCATGATTTCCAACTTCCATTTGCCTCTTTCCACCCTGTTGATGGTGGTTGCCGCTTTTGGAGGTTATGAGCAGGTGATGGAGGCTTATCATGAGGCATTGAAGGAGGATTATCGTTTTGGCACTTATGGTGATGCCATGCTGATTACGGATAAATGATGCTCTACTTAGGCTTAGGGTCGAATTTGGGCGATAAGCAGGCTTACTTGAATCTCGCTATCTCCTTGATTGCAAAACAGATAGGGAGGATTGTGTGTCAATCTGCCTATTATGAGACAGAGCCTTGGGGATATGTGTCGAGCAACACTTACCTCAATGCCGTCATCGCCGTTGAAACCAACCTGATGCCTATGGATGTGCTCGACATCACACAGGATATTGAGAGGGAGTTGGGCAGGAAGCAGAAATCCACTGAGGGTGGATATGCCGATCGTCCCATCGACATCGATTTGCTGTTGATGGACGATTGGGTGATGCAAACTGAACGTTTGACTTTGCCTCATCCCTTGATGCACCAACGCTTGTTTGTGATGGAGCCTTTGGTGGAGATTGCCCCCACACTCATTCATCCTGTTTTAAAGAAAACAATTTGTCAAATTTATAATACACTGAAACTATGAAGAACATGAAGTTTGTCTTGGCTTTGGCACTTTCTTTGCTTTGCTTGGGTGTTCATGCACAATCTTCTTTGGAGGAAATAACTGCCAATCCAGCTAAGGCTGGTGGTGTGTATCTGGTTTATCCCACTCAGTTTGAGCCTCAAACTAAGGCGCCAAAGGGCTATAAGCCATTCTATATCAGCCATTACAGTCGACACGGATCTCGTTATCTCATTTCTAATGAGGACTATACGCGTGCCTTGAATCTTTTCAAGGAAGCTCACGAGCAGCATGCCTTGACAACCTTGGGAGAGGATGTCTATCAGCGTCTGCAACAGGTGTTTGCCGAAGCTGATGGACATGGGGGCGACTTGAGTCCATTGGGTGTTCGCCAGCATCGAGGCATTGCCGAGCGTATGTTCCAGAATTTCCCAGAAGTGTTCAAGAACAATGCCAACCTCTCTGCTCGCTCTACGGTGGTTTTGCGATGCACCATGAGTATGGTGGCTTTCTGCGATAGGCTCAAGGAATTGAATCCCACTTTGCACATTGCATACGAGGCAAGTCCGAAGTATATGTCATACCTGAACTATCAAACCCCTGAGGCGAATAAGTTTACCGATTCACGCAATGGTCCGTGGGTAGAGCAGTTCCGCAAGTTCCAGGAGTCGAAGATTCATCCTGACCGCTTGATTGCCACATTGTTCTCCGACAACGACTTTGTGCTGAAAAAGGTTAATCCCAGCTCTGTGATGTACGATCTCTATCAGATTACAATAGGCATGCAGAACATCGAGACCAAGGTGTCGTTCTACGACCTGTGGCAACCTGAGGAACTGTTCGACCTGTGGCAAATAGGCAACTTCAGCTTCTATGTGGGTACCGCCAATCATGCTGATGGTCATGGCATTGTGGCTGCAAACGCCAAGCATCTGTTGCAAAACATTGTGGAGAGTGCCGACCAAGCCATTGCTACTGGCGATGAGGCTGCTACCCTACGTTTTGGCCACGATGGCAATGTCATCAATCTCTGTGCCTTGATGCAGATCGAGAACTTTGGTGTGGCCATCAGCGATCCTAATGAGTTATATAAGGTGTGGGCCAACTATAAGGTAACCCCTATGGCAGCTAATGTGCAATTGGTGTTCTTCCGCAATGAAAAGAATCCCAATGATATCCTCGTGAAGGTGTTGCATTGCGAGAAAGAGGTTCACATCCCCGTTCAAACAGATATGTTCCCATATTATAAATGGAGTGATGTGAGAAACTATTTCCAGGGGATATTGAATGAATAATAAATCTTGGGTTTAATAGGCAAGCCGATTTTTGCGGCCTAATTAGGGAAATCTTACCTATAAAATGACCTATGTAAAAAAAGGCATTTCAATTTGGGTATAGGCACCAGATCGTTTGCGTATAGGGACACGATCGTTTGGGTAAAGGCAAACGATTGATGGCCTACGGAGAATATCTTTTTACCTCGTTACTCTTTCCCTGTTGCCCTGCGATACTGCTCCGTTTGAAATAGTGTACGAACCCTGTTGGAATTTGTGTGGGTCACAGGACGAAAATTATATGAAAACGGTTACGGGTTACAGCTGTAACCATGTAACCTTTTTATGACTTCAATTTTGTTTTATAACTTCTAAACGTCAATATATCTGTATGTT
>CACZRQ010000092.1 GCA_902783615.1 uncultured Bacteroidales bacterium
AACATACAGATATATTGACGTTTAGAAGTTATAAAACAAAATTGAAGTCATAAAAAGGTTACATGGTTACAGCTGTAACCCGTAACCATTTGGTCTTTTGCTTCGGAAGGAGAGTGGATGATAATTGAGTCAACCAGCCAATGAATTGGCTGGCTACCCCTATCTAACCCCTAAAGGGGTTATGTGAATCAACTGCACTGTTGTCCTAAGTGTAGGCATCCTCTTCCTCTTCTACCCTAAAGGGGTTATGTGGTCAACTATGCTGACGCTGTTTTTTTATTCCTCACGAGGGATTATTTTTTCTCTCGTGAGGGAGTAAAAAAGTACCCTAAATGGTTTCATATCTTGTTACTTCTTGTTTTTGTTGCAAATATAAGAAAAAAAAGGACTTTCTTTTGCAAAAGAAAGATGGATTCTTTAAATTTGCGGAAAATTAAAGCTCAATAATTATGGAAGATAACGGAAAACGTGTTGTTTCGTTCGAAATAGACGACAACGTAAAGAAAGTAACGATTACTGGTGAGGATGGCAACCAGCAAGTGGTAATGAGGCAAGAACTCAACGAAGATGACCTTGATAGTGTGACTGGAGGTAGTAGTGTACCTCATCCTATGAAAGACTATTTTAATAATGATACACATAATTAAATAACGAACTGCCCCCTAAGGAAGTAGCTTGTATTATGTTCATAGCACATTGTTCTATTTTTAAATTTGCAGAAAAATAAAGCTCAATGATTATGGAAGACAACGGAAAGCGTGTTGTTTCGTTCGAAATAGACGACAACGTAAAGAAAGTAACGATTACTGGTAAGGATGGCAACCAGCAAGTGGTAATGAGGCAAGAACTCAACGAAGATGACCTTGATAGTGTGACTGGAGGTTTAACTTCAAATCCTTCCGCGCAAGGGATTGGTTCGGAACACCACCGTAGTTGCGATAGAACATAGGCAGGGGTGAAGCGTAGCGGAACCCTTGTAAAACAGCACTATAAATAAAAGCCCATTAGGGGCGACAGATTATCATTTTGTTCTGTCGCCCCTAATGGGTTAATCATTACTGAAACTTGAATGACTTAGTAGTTTTCCTTCTTGATTTCAAAGAAAGCCTGTGGATGAATGCAGGCAGGACAAGTTTCTGGAGCTTCCTTACCCACATGGATGTAGCCACAATTACGGCACTGCCATACCACCTCATCATCCTTGGCAAACACCTTAGCTGCCTCGATATTCTTCACAAAAGCGAAGTAACGCTCCTCGTGACCTTTCTCGGCAATGGCGATGCGACGATACATCTCTGCTATTTCAGGAAAACCTTCAGCATCGGCCACCTCTGCGAAATGAGGATATGCCTCACTCCACTCCTCGTGCTCGCCAGCCACAGCTGCCTGCAGGTTATCGATGGTTCTGCCAATCACACCAGCTGGGAAAGAAGCGGTAATCTCCACATTACCTCCCTCCAAATACTTGAACATACGCTTTGCATGCTCTTTCTCCTGTTCAGCTGTTTCCAAGAAGATAGCTGCTATCTGTTCAAAACCCTCTTTCTTTGCGGCACTTGCAAAGAAAGTATAACGGTTGCGAGCCTGACTTTCACCAGCAAATGAGGTGAGCAGGTTTTTCTCAGTCTGTGTGCCTTTTACACTTTTTGCCATAGTATTAATGAATTTAGTTAGTTCTTCAGTTCGCAAATATAATTCTTTTTATTTACTTTTGCGTCAAAATATGCGAAAATTATGGGAAAGAAGAAAAAACAACGCACCAAGCAATATGCAGGTTCAGCCTTTGCCGTGATATTGGCAGCCCTGCTCTCCTATTTCCCCATCAGTCAGAAACTGAATGAGAAGGAAAATGTGAATGAACCACCCAAGCAGGAGGTGACGGTGGAGAATAACCAGCAGACGCAAACGGAAATCGATTTCCAAGAGGCAAGCACCCAGACAAAAACCCAGCAAACTCAAACCGAGGTGGAGGCTGAAACAGCTATCAGTGCCATGAATCTGGAGATTCCTGCCAAACTGAAAGATCGCTCTGAGAAGATTCTCAAACGAAGCAACTATACCGTTTCCTACAATCGCAACTGGAACCTGCCCAACTGGGTGGCTTGGGAATTGAACAAAAGTGAGACGAGGGGTAAAAACAACCGCACGGAAGAATTCACTTCCGACCCCGATTTGCCGAAAGCCAATCAGGTGGAATCTTGGGACTACGCTGGCTCTGGCTATGATCGGGGACACATGTGTCCTGCTGGCGACAACCACTTTGATGCCAAAGCCATGAACGAGTCGTTCTACATGAGCAATGTTTGTCCGCAAAACCACGAGTTGAATGCAGGCAAATGGAACGACTTGGAGATTGCCTGTCGCCGTTGGGCCAACAGATACGGAGAGGTATATATCGTTTGCGGCCCCATTGTCAACAAAAAGAAGGGGAAGAGGATAGGTAAAGAGCATGAGGTGATAGTGCCCGAACAGTTCTTTAAGGTAATACTGATTACAAGTACCACGCCAGCCCGTGCCATCGGCTATATCTTCGAGAACAATGGCTCCGACCGTCCTTACAAGTCTTATACCATAGATGAAATCGAGAAAAAGACAGGCATGGATTTCTTTCCAAACCTGCCTGACAACGTAGAAAACATCGTGGAAAGCCGCTATGAAGCGAACGATTGGAAGTGGTATAACTGATTTTTTGCACTGAAAATGCTTTTTTTTGCTTTTTTTGTTGCAAAAAAATTATGTTTATTTGCAAAAATCTCTTACCTTTGTGAAAAATATTTAAAAACAAAAGTTATGAGACATATTACAACATTGATTATGATGCTGCTGGTGTGCCTGACTGTTTCTGCCAACGATATCATCGGGCAATACCGCACGGAACCATTGAAGGTGGAAATGCCTGAATGGAACTTTGAACTTACTCCAGCAACCACATCTACTCCGAGAATGAGGTTGGGCAATATGCCTAAGAGTAATGCTGTAAATGCAGTGAACAGCACACTTGCCACTGACGAGGCTTTCAAATGGATGAAAACCAATCCTGGCACAAAGCCTTATAAGTTCATGGACGACATGACCTTTGTGGGTGTACCTTTGTTTGTAGCGGGTATGATTCTGAAAAGTGAAAAGAACGCTTTCCGCCAGAACTATTCTGACGTAACACATGCCAACACCCGTTTGCTGACCCATTTCAAGAGCTCCATCGATGACTACTCGCAGTACTTCGGTCCTGCGATGACGTTGGGTTTGAAGATCTTTGGCTATGAAGGCCGTAGTGATTGGACTCGCTTCCTGGTAAGCGCAGGTTTGTCGTATGGTGTGATGGGTGCTCTGGTGAATACCATCAAGTATTCTGCCAAAGAGATGCGTCCAGATGGTTCAACCGCCAATTCTTGGCCTTCTGGTCACACAGCCAACTCGTTCGTAGGTGCAACGGTACTGCATAAGGAATATGGTTTGACTCGCTCACCCTGGTTCTCAGTAGCAGGTTATGGTATTGCTACGGCAACAGGTGTCATGCGTGTGTTGAACAATCGCCACTGGGTAAGCGATGTGATGTCAGGTGCAGGTATCGGTATCTTTGCCGGTGAGTTGGGTTATGCCTTGGCAGACTTGATTTTCAAGGGCAAGGGTTTGTTGCGAAACGATTTGCAGGGTAACTTTGACAGTCCTTCCTTTTTCTCCGTATCCATGGGTGTTGGCTTGGGTGCCAAGGATGTAAGCTTTGGCTTGAGAGACCTCAAATATGAGTATGCCAGTCTATTTGACGATGAAGAATTGTTAAGGGTAAATTTCCGTTCAGCTACTACTGTGGATGCTGAAGGTGCTTACTTCTTTAATAAATATGTAGGTATAGGTGGACGTCTGCGTGTACGCACCATGCCAGCCAAGAACTGGGACGCCATCTCCTATAAACCAGAAGAGGCAAGCAAAGAACTCAACGATGAATTGATGCTCTTCTTGGAGACAATCAATGGCTGGACTGAAACATCTCCAGAATATATCGACATGAGGGAAAAGATGATCAAGAACACCAGCGATGTGGTGACAGAGCAGAACATCACCGTTGAGAGTGACCACCTGAGTGAGTTCTCTGCCACCTTGGGTCTCTATTTCAACCTGCCCCTGAGCAAGCGTTTCTCTATCGGTACCAAGGCACTTGTGGGTCGCAGCATCATGCAGGAACTTGACCTCGATGCCAACTATAAGGGTAATGTAAAGGAAATCGGTTATAAGATGTCGGTTGAGGATGGTATTCCTACCAGCTTGGAATTCACACGATTTAATTCAACATCTAAGGACTACGATTTTCAATGGGACTACATGACGGTGGGCGGAAAGAGCAGCACCACCTACGGTACTGGCTTATCAGTTACCTATCGTTATAAGTCGAATTTCTCATGGAAGTTGTTCTGCGACTACGATTACACCCGCAAGACCTTCACGGCGAAGTACGACCCCTACCGCTTCCTGTATGTAGCTACTCCGGGTATGGAGGAGGTTTATGCAGGTGTAGGCATCGATATCAGTGCGTATGAGTTTGAGAAAACCGTGAAGCTGCACTACTTCACTCTCGGTGGCTCATTCACCGTCAATTTCTGATTTTATTACATCAATACGATACAGAGCAGGGGATGCCGGTTCCACGAACCAGCTCCCCTATTCTGTTTAATTCCTCATGGGTGGCTTTCTGCAATCCATGGGCAGGGGTTTCGCGATCAATGGTATAAATCATCACCTGACGAGGCGCTATCTCCTTCACCTGTTCCAACCAAGGAAGTACAAAATCATCGGTGGTGTTGTTCACATCCTTACCCTCGTAAGTGCCTTTCATAAACATGGTCTGAATGATGCAGTTGCCATCGAAGGCTTTCATGTTGCCAATGATTTCCTCAACGGAATACTTACCCACAGGCCTGTCGGTCAGGTGGATGTAATCCGCATCAATGGTATCGAGCTTCAAGATGTTGTTATCCACCTTAGCCAATGCCATACGTACCTCGGGTCTGGCAATCATGGTGGCATTGCTCAGCACACTCACCTTTGCAAAGGGGAAGTACCTATCCCTCAACTCCAATGTATCGGCAATGATCTCTGGAAAACGCGGATGGAGGGTGGGCTCACCATTGCCAGCGAAAGTCAGCACATCAGGAGCAGGGCCGTTCTGCTGCATTTCCTGCAACTTTGCCTCCAAAGCACTGCGCACCTCTTCGCGGGTAGGCAGTGGTTTCTTGGCACGATGGTCGGCATTGAAGCCGCATTCGCAATAGATGCAGTCGAACGAACACACTTTGCCATCAGCAGGCAAGAGATTGATACCTAATGATACACCCAATCGTCTAGAATGTACAGGGCCAAATATCGGAGATGGATAGATTACTGTCATTTTCCTTTGTCGTTTATTGTTTTTCGATTGCGAAGATACAAATAATTTCAATACGAAATCATGTCTTTAAAAAAGAAAATGCACTAAAAAAGAAAAAGGAGTACATCCCGTACTCCGAATCCTCTTATTAACCTTAAATCTTAATACTATGAAAAACACAGTGCAAAGGTACGGCTTTTTGACAGAACAGCAAATTTTTCGCGTTCAAAAAGGTGTTTTATAACATGTTTTAGTAATCCATATGCATTTGTTAAGGAATCTAGCCCGATATTTGACAAATTGATTACATAATTTAAAACTTGGTGAAACCAAGAAAAAACACTATCTTTGCTGCTCGATAATCAAAGCATGGAAAAAGTGAACGCAGATATTGAAATGACCCCCATGATGAAGCAGTTCTTGGGCTTGAAAGCCAAGAACCCCGATGCCTTATTGCTGTTTCGTTGTGGAGACTTCTATGAAACCTACTCCACGGATGCCGTGGAGGCATCAGACATCTTGGGTATCACACTCACCAAACGTGCCAATGGCAAGGGTAAGACCATAGAGATGGCTGGCTTCCCTTATCATGCCCTCGACACCTATTTGCCAAAACTGATCAGGGCTGGCAAGCGAGTGGCTATCTGCGACCAATTGGAAGACCCCAAACTGGCGAAGAAGCTGGTGAAAAGAGGCATCACCGAACTGGTGACTCCTGGTGTTGCCATCAACGACAATGTGTTGAACTACAAAGAGAACAATTTCCTGTGTGCCATCCATTTCGGCAAGCAGAACGTGGGTATTGCCCTATTGGATATCTCTACTGGCGAGTTCCTCACATCTGAAGGAAACTATGAATATGTTGATAAGCTGCTGAGTAACTTTGCCCCCAAGGAGGTGATTTTCGAACGGGGAAAACGGGAACTTTTCGAACGGAATTTCGGCAACAAATACTATACCTTCGAGCTGGACGATTGGGTGTTCAACGAAAACACCTGTCGCGAGAAACTGCTGGAACATTTTGAGGTGAAAACCCTCAAGGGCTTTGGCATCGACCACCTGAAAAACGGCATCACTGCCAGTGGAGCCATCCTGCAATACTTAGTGATGACACAACACACCCAGATGGGACACATCACCTCGTTGGCACGAATCGAGGAGGAACGATTCGTCAGACTCGACAAATTCACGGTGCGTAATCTGGAACTCACAGGCAGCATGAACGAGGGAGGAAGCAGTCTGCTGGATGTAATCGACAAGACCATCTGCCCCATGGGAGCCCGCTTGCTGAGACGTTGGCTGGTGTTCCCACTAAAAGAGGTGGCACCCATCAACGAACGCCTCGATGTAGTGGAGTATTTCTTCCGAGAACCAGAATTCAAGGCGTTGATAGAAGAACAGTTGCACCTTATAGGCGACTTGGAGCGCATCATCTCGAAAGTGGCAGTGGGTAGGGTATCGCCTCGTGAAGTGGTGGCGTTGAAAACAGCTCTCTATGCCATCGAACCCATCAGAAATGCCTGTTTGGAAGCCAACAATCCCATCATCAACCATATTGGCGAACAGCTGAACATCTGCCTTTCCATCAGAGAGCGAATTGAAAGGGAAATCAACAACGACCCACCCCTACAAGTGAACAAGGGAGGCGTAATAAAGACAGGATTCAACTCGCAGCTCGATGAATTGCGTCAGATAGCCTACTCTGGAAAGGATTATCTCTTGCAGGTTCAGCAAAGAGAAAGCGAACTGACTGGCATACCATCGCTGAAGGTGGGCTATAACAATGTGTTTGGCTATTATATAGAGGTGAGGAACACGCACAAGGATAAAGTGCCACCTACATGGATTCGCAAACAGACACTGGTGAATGCCGAACGATACATCACCGAGGAACTGAAAGAGTATGAGGAGAAGATTTTGGGAGCAGAAGATAAGATCCTGGTGTTGGAACAGCAACTCTACGACAGCCTGGTGCAAGGACTGAGTGAGTTCATCCCTGCCATTCAGGTGGATGCCAACCAGTTGGCGAAGTTGGACTGCCTGTTGTCGTTTGCCCAGATTGCAAGAACCTACAAGTATATCCGTCCTGTGGTCAGCGACGATGATGTATTGGATATCCGCCAAGGACGCCATCCTGTCATCGAACGCCAACTGCCTATCGGTGAACAGTATGTGCCAAACAATGTGGAGCTGGATAGCCACAGTCAACAGATCATCATCATCACAGGTCCGAATATGGCGGGTAAATCTGCCTTGCTCCGCCAAACGGCTCTCATCACGCTGATGGCGCAAATAGGTTGTTTCGTGCCGGCGGAAAGTGCCCACATTGGTTTGGTGGATAAGATTTTCACCCGTGTTGGTGCCAGCGACAATATCTCTGTGGGTGAATCTACCTTCATGGTGGAGATGACGGAGGCTGCAGATATCATGAACAACCTGTCGCCTCGCAGCTTGGTGCTGTTTGATGAGTTGGGACGAGGCACTTCCACCTATGATGGCATCAGCATCGCCTGGGCCATCGTGGAGTATATCCATAATCATCCGAAAGCCCATGCCAGAACGCTCTTTGCCACCCATTACCACGAACTGAACGAGATGGAGAAGACCCATGAACGCATCAAGAACTACAACGTGTCGGTCAAGGAGATTGACGGCAAGGTGATTTTCATGCGAAAGTTGGAACGTGGAGGAAGCGAACATTCCTTTGGTATCCATGTGGCGAAGCTGGCGGGTATGCCGAAAAGCATCGTGAAGCGTGCCAATGAAATCCTGAAGGTGCTGGAGAAAGATCAGGGTAAGGGTGTAGATACAAAGCACTTGGGTGACATCCGCCAAGCCGATGGCTACCAGCTGAGCTTCTTCCAATTAGATGACCCCATCCTCAGCCAGATTCGCGATGAGATTCTGCACATCGACGTCAATAACCTCACCCCCCTCGATGCCCTCAACAAACTGAACGACATCAAACGGATATTAAAAGGCAAATAATTGACGCTGAAAGCGTCACCGCATAATAACCGTAAGTTTAATAAGAATATATGGAACAAGGAGGAACACATATCAAACGGTTATTGAAGAGGAAAGAAAATTGACGCTGAAAGCGTCACCGCATAATAGCCGTGGGTGCGAGCGGAAGCGAGTACCTACGGATTGGTATTGGTGTAGTATGAATCGACTCTGAAAGAGTCGCCCAATATGATGATGGGGCACTCTTTCAGAGTGCAATTTTTATGTATCTCCCATTTTCCGTAGGTTCGTAAACGAACCCACGGCTATTATGCGGCGATGCTTTCAGCATCGGATTATCACACAAATGTAAATAGCATCATAATCAATGCCAACATATAAAAAATGTGACGATGCTTTCAGCATCGAACAATCAATCAAATATACCTTTCATCGTACTCAATGCCATAATCCTTTAAAAATGCCTTTAGCTCATCATGAAAAGAAACCTTCTTATGATGCTCCTTCTGACGATTATTATATTGACTAATACCATCCTTTTCTTTTTCACTACATAAAATGCAGCATAACTACGCTCCCACGACTCGAACAAAGGAAACTTGTTGCTATTAACTTTCATATAATTACCTGCTGCCACCTTCAAATCATGCACAAAAGAGGCAACGGATATCGTTGTAGGCAAACCCACCAACAAGTGAATATGATCGGGCATTCCATTAATCCGATAAAGATAACAATCATGATTCTTACAAAATCCCCATATATAATGGTAAAGATCTCGTTCATAGACCTCAGTGATTGCTGGCTTGCTTTTAAAAGGTCTAAATACAATGTGATATAATAATTTCGTATATGCCATAATAACAATTTTAATTGTCTTTCAAAACTTCACCCTCATCTGCAACTGCAAATCAGCTTTGTTGCTGCCGTTGATTTGGTCATTGCCAGTGCCGATGACAGAACGGTCAAAATAGTGGGTGAAACCAAATTTGGCGATGAACATCAAGGATTTGGCAAAATCGATACGCAGATGGGAAGAAGCTCGGTAACCCTGCCCATAGAATGACGGAGAAGTAAAGGTGTTGAGCAGCCCCTTCTCATAACCATACACACGAGAATCGTAGTCATCGGTATGGAAATACGACCCCTGCACATGCAAAGCCATCTTCCAAAAACTGTAACCAGCCAAGCCAGTGACCTGCCACCCCACGTTTCTCTCCGTCTGAGTGAACACATTGACATCTGCCGTGGTACGCAACAACAAACGCTCCGTCTGATAGCTCAACCTATATCTGATTCGATGCTGATAGGTGGGCAAAGTCAGCTCACCCTCCATGCCTGCCACATCACGTTCCTTTCGCTGATACCTGTAGTTCACAAACATCGATACATGCGACGTGGGCAGATACTCCACCCTGAACCTCCCCTCAAACCCTTGCGAAGGCTTGCTGACACGATATTTCCACCCAGGGAAAGAAACCAAATCGAGCGAACCGAAGAAACGGAAATGCGCCCAAGGAGCCGCCTCTGCCGCCAAATACCATCCATTCTCATTCTGCACATGTCCACCATCGCTGAATGCCCTGGCAAAGAAAGCCCAATAATCATGGCGATAATAGCGATGCACCAACATCAACTTATAACCTTGCAAGGGTGTATATACCAAGCGGTTCAGCATAGCCCAACCCTGCTTGCCTTTCGCCACCTCGCCGGCAATGTTCAGCCTCCTCAACCTGAGTTGATAATCCATACCAATGTTATAGAAATGCTGTCCATGCAGATTGTATTGCGTAAAGCCCGACAAGCGAGGCTGATATTCCTTATCGAAGCCATACCAAAGACCTGTCAAACCTACACTCACCCGATTCTCACGCCAACCCACATGGCCCCCAGCCACTTGCATCGTCAAGACCCCTCGCCTATCCGCTTCCGTCTGCGTGCGATGCAAACCCGTTGAATGGATGGACGTCACCACCCCATGCTTCACAATGCCATCCAGTTTGCGATGGGAATAGAAAGCGGATGCCTCCCAGTTTCTGCCCAGGGCAATGGTGGCAGCCAAACCCTGAAAATAGTTGAATTCGTCGGTAGAGGCATGTTTGCGGATGCCAGTGGCTCGCGTCTCTGCCGTGGATAGTGAATACGATTTCCCCAGGATGAAACCACTTCCCAACACCAGTCCCTGTCCGAAACTCATCCGATAGTTGCCCAATGCCAGAACTTTTATCTTCCACAGATTACGCAAAGTGAGGTAGAATCCATAATGGTCGAAACCCTGCCTGTTGTGCTGCTTCCACAAAGGTTCCCCAGCATCCTTTTCTGCCGTGAAACCAGCCTGCAAATAGTCGCCATAGCTGAAGGCATATCTCCACGAGTTATATTGGGGTGTACCCAAATATGCCGACTCATATCCTTTCCGCTGATAAAAAGGCAAATCGAGCCTGGCCAGCACCTGATGGCTTCCTCTTTTGACGATGTTCTTCAAACGCGGATAATGTTTCTCCTGCGGCTTCGCCTCCACCTCCACAAAAGGCAGCAGCAGCTGGATGGTACGCACATCCATCTCCTCCACCATCTGCAACTCATAAATCGTTTGCATGGGGCCATGCCGATAGAGATAAGCCAACAGGTTTTCAATCTGCCGGTCGGTAAGGAAAGGCAGTTTCTCTAATTGCTCTTTGGTAGCATTGTTCAAATCGATGGGTTCTGAGATATCTTCCCAGATTTCGTCCCAGTTGAACGTTTCGTTGTCGGATGCCAGATCCTCCAATTGTTCTTCTAAAAGCAGATTGGTTTCCTGTCCATGCAGGGTTGCCGACAGGCACAGCAACATAGCTGTCAAAGCAAGTGTGATAGTCTTCATTTGTTACGAATGAATTAAAATTTTTAAACTTCTGTACAAAAGTAGATAAATAAGTTAATTCTACCATATTTTTTGGCCGAAAAAATACAACTTATCGAAGATAAACCTATTTTTGCGACATGATTCGCAGAATTACTATATTATTTGTATGGCTGAGCTTAGGTGTTCAGCTCTCTTGTCTGGCTCAAAACAACACATCCACCAGCCAGTCAGGGCAGATTTTCATTACCAGAGGCTTTGTCTATCAAGGCGACACCATCCCCTGGATTCAACTGCGAACCGTGCATGTGTTCAAAGAACTGAATTTCAAAAAGAAGAAAGATTATGAGCAGTATCAGCGGATCATTCGCGACGTGAAGAAAGTGCTACCTATTGCCAACGAGGTGAATGCCGCCATCATCGAGACCTACGAATACCTGCAGACCATCCCTACCGAGAAAGAGCGCAAGCGTCACATCAAGGATTTGGAGAAGGGCATCAAGCAGCAATACACCCCTCGCCTGAAGAAACTCACCACGCGACAGGGTAAGTTGCTCATACGTCTCATCGACCGCCAGAGCAACCAGACCACCTACGAGCTGGTGAAGGCTTTTCTTGGCTCATTCCGAGCCGCCACCTACCAGGTTTTCGCCTCCATGTTTGGCTTCAGCCTGAAGAAGCAATACGACCCCGAGGGCGATGACGCGCTGACAGAGCGCGTAATCATCCTCGTGGAAAACGGGCAGGTGTAATTAACTCTTATATAAATTTCGGTAGTGACTACGGTTTTTATTATAGCCCTGATAGAGCTAATCACAGCCGAGATTTCGGTTAATAATTAGATTTACATATTCTTTAAAACATTACAACCTTTTAACCAACAAACACCACCTGTTACTGTGTCCAGTTCGTCATCACTCAGTTCTTCACGCATCACCACATTGTCATGCTCGTCTTGCCCAGTAATGGTCAGACGTCTTACATCGTCTTCGATTTCGATGTTCACCACTCTTTTCTTATTTTCTTCCATTGCCATAATGATGTATCATTTTAACGTTTTAACTGCGCAAAGATAGAGAAAAAAAAAGAAACAACAAACAAAAAGTGATTGATATTTTTAAAAAGGTAATGATATAGCAGTTATCCCATAGCACAGTTAGGATAAGGTGCTCGCAATTTGGGTGTGTTTTGAGTTTTTTGAGCACCCTACCCTAAGGGGCTAACCAATGGACACCATACATGTTTCTATCGCCCCCACATTACACAATAATCACTTCGTTGAGCTTTTGCGTCTTTGACAAAATGTCAAAACGGGATTTTGGGAAGGGCCAAAAACGAGTAGGGGAAATTTTGACCAGTTTTGCCCTTGCCAACCTTCCACTTGAAAACCACCAAATCCAACCTATCATATGATGGCATTTTTTCTCCCCAACGAGGGCGCAAAATTTTCCTAATGAGGGCGCAAAAATTCCCTCGTGAGGGCGCAAGATTTTCCTCGTATGGGCGAAATGGCACCTTCACTAAGGAAGCGACATTTTGACCAGTGAAGAAAAATAAAAGAGAATTTTGCGTAAACATCCCGACTATCCTCTTTTGCTGTTTATCAAACTGATATAATGATGATTACTCTGGTGGATAGTTTCGTTAACTATCCACCAACTATCCACCCTCTCCCCACACAAAACGATGGCGAAAATTTGTCAATATATCAACTAATATTTGGATTTATTAATCATAATGCCACCAATTTATTCATATCCATTTCAAATAGTCAGATTTTTTGATGGTGGATAGTTGGTGGATAGTTGGCGCAACTATCCACCCGTAAAACAAATTGATAAACAACAGCTTTCTCGCTACTGGTGGATAGTCGGGATGTTTATTGAAAAATCGTGGCGATTTTAGCTTTCTTAGAAAGTAATGTGATGAAAAAGCACTTACAAATGCGGCAATAGTAGGACACTGTCATTCAATGCTTCGGGTATTGGAGTTATTCTTGAGTTGGTTTCAAAAAAACAGAGCAAGATGATAATCTGTCGCCCCTACGGATCGGGTGTTCAAAAAACGGAATAAATATTGCATGTACTTTATATCGCTGAAAGTGTCGCCCAACATCAAATTGGGGCACACTTTCAGAGTGCAATATTTTATGAATCACCGTATTCCGCAGGTTCTACGAACCAGCGGCTATTATTAGGTTGACGCTTTCAGCGTCATATATTTGAAATCGTTAAGAACACTCCACCCTACGGGGCTAATTGTCAATCGTCAACCTATCGAAGATTTGGAATAGGTCTTCAACGGTTTCGGCACGGAGCATGGCGATGCGGGTTTCACGGAAATTGGGGATGCCCTTGAAGAGCGGACTGGCAGCGATGTGGCGACGCACATGCAAGATGCCTCGGCGCTCATCGAGCAAATTGACACTATCCAACACCTCCTGACGCAATACATTGAGGCGCCACTCGGCACTGAGAGGCGGCAAGGGCTCGCCCGTCTGCAGGAAATGCTTCACCTCCTTGAATATCCAAGGCCTACCAAACGAGGCTCGGCCAATCATCACGGCATCCACACCATATTTATCAAAGCACTCCTTGGCTCGCTCGGGGGTGGTGATGTCGCCATTGCCAATAATGGGAATCTGCATGCGGGGATTCTCCTTCACCTTGCCAATGAGCGTCCAATCTGCTTCGCCAGTGTACATCTGCGCCCTCGTCCTGCCATGAATGGTCAACGCTGCAATGCCACAATCCTGCAACTGTTCGGCCAAATCGACGATAATCTTGTTGCTGTCGTCCCATCCCAAGCGTGTCTTCACCGTAACAGGCAGATGCACAGCCTCTACCACCGCATGGGTGATCTCCAGCATCTTGGGAATGTCGCGCAACAGACCTGCTCCTGCCCCCTTGCCTGCCACCTTCTTTACGGGACAGCCAAAGTTCAGGTCGATGACATCGGGCTTCGCCTCCTCCACCATGCGGGCGGCCTCCACCATCGCATCGGTGTTCTTACCATAAATCTGAATGGCCACAGGTCGCTCCTCGTCGCTGATGTTCAACTTGCGCATGGTACTGTTGACAGAACGCACCAACGCATCGCTCGAAACAAACTCAGTATAGACCATATCGGCACCGAAACGCTTGCACGTCAAGCGAAAAGCAGGGTCGGTGACATCCTCCATCGGGGCGAGGAGCACAGGACGTTCTCCTAAATCAAGGTTAGCAATCTTCATCTCTTTTCAATAAAACACGGTTGGCAAAGCTATCTCTTTCGCCTTTTCTTTGCAAAGATAAGAAAAATCACTAACTTCGCGCACTCAAATGTCAATAAAGAAATGAATTATAACATCGACGACTTTGAAATCATGGCTCCCGTGGGGTCGAGGGACTCGCTGCAGGCCGCCATTCAGGCAGGTGCCAACTCGGTGTATTTCGGGGTGGGACAGCTGAATATGCGCTCGCACTCTGCCAATCCCTTTACCATCGACGATCTGCGTGAGATAGCCGCCACCTGCAACGAGCATGGCATCAAGAGTTACCTGACGGTGAACACCATTATCTACGACAGCGACATGGCTCAGATGCATGCCATTGTGGATGCCGCCAAGGAAGCTGGCATCAGTGCGGTGATTGCCATGGACATCTCAGTCTTGACATACGCCAGAAGCATCGGGCAAGAGGTGCACCTAAGTACGCAGTTGAATATCAGCAATGTGGAGGCACTGAGGTTTTACGCCCAGTTTGCCGATGTGGTGGTATTGGCCCGTGAGCTGAACTTGGATCAGGTGGCCGAGATTCATCGTCACATCGTGGAGGAGAACATCTGTGGCCCAAGTGGCAAGCAGGTGCGCATCGAGATGTTCTGTCACGGAGCCCTCTGCATGGCGGTATCAGGCAAGTGCTATCTGTCGTTGCAGGAAGAGAACAAGTCGGCAAACAGAGGCGAGTGTCGCCAGATTTGCCGCAGGGGCTACATCGTGACTGACAAAGACACAGGCGATGAGTTGCAGATTGACAACAAGTACATCATGTCGCCCAAAGACCTGAAAACCATTCATTTCATCAACAAGATGATGGATGCGGGCGTTAGGGTGTTCAAGATAGAAGGCAGGGCTAGGGGACCCGAATATGTGCGCATCGTGGCAGAATGCTATCGCGAAGCCATCGAGAGTGTGATTGACGGAACCTTCTCTGCGGAAAAGTTATTGGCTTGGGACGAGCGCCTGAGCACAGTGTTCAATCGAGGTTTCTGGAACGGCTACTACTTAGGCCAGCGCTTGGGCGAGTGGACACACACCTACGGCTCAGCCTCGACAGAGCGCAAGATTTATGTGGGCAAGGGCATTAAGTACTTCAATAATATTGGTGTGGCAGAGTTCCTCTGCGAAGCCGCCGAGCTGAACGTGGGCGACAAGGTGCTGATAACTGGTCCTACCACTGGAGCCATCTTCCTGACGTTGGAAGAGGCTCGCGTAAACCTGAAGCCTGTGCAGACAGTGCACAAGGGCGACCACTTCTCGCTGAAGGTGGAGAAGATTCGTCCGTCTGACAAACTGTTTAAATTGGTGAGTACTCACGAGATGTTGCAATTCAAAGGATTAGAGCCATGAGTAAGTATGTGTATGAACTGGAGATGAAGGTGCGCGACTATGAGTGCGACCTGCAAGGCATTGTAAACAACGCCAACTATCAGCACTACTTAGAACACACGCGCCACGAGTTTCTGCTGACCACCGGCATCAGTTTTGCCGAGTTGCATCAGCGTGGCATCGATGTGGTGGTGTCGAGAGTGACAATGTCGTTCAAAACTCCTTTGAAGAGTGGAGACGAGTTTGTGAGCAAGCTTTTCCTGAAGCGCGATGGTGTCAAATTCGTGTTCTACCAAGACATTTTCCGCAAGAGCGACAACAAGTTGAGTCTGCGAGGCGAGGTAGATGCCGTGTGTTTGGTGAATGGGGTGCTGACACGAGGCGAGATGTTCGATGAAATTTTTGCTGAATATTTATAACCAATAAAAACATAACGATGACCAACGAAAAAATTGCTTCCATTGCCTTGACATTGTGTGAAGGCATCGGTCATATCAACGCCAAGCGTTTGATAGATGAGATGGGCAGTGCTACTGCCGTGTTTGAGAACCGTCTGCAACTGCCTGATTTGCTGCCAGAAGTGCATCAGCGGGTGGTGGATTTGCTGGATTGCCCTGATGCCTTCAAGCGGGCAGAGCAAGAGCTGGCTTTCTGTGAGAAAAACAGCATTCATTGCCTTACGTTGAAAGATGAGGCCTATCCCTCCCGCCTCAGGGAGTGCGAGGATGCCCCTGTTGTCTTATTCTTTAAAGGAGAAGCCGACCTAAACAAACTGCATGTGCTGTCGATGGTGGGCACACGCCGAGCCACGGAGTATGGCAAGGAGTTTTGCGCTTCGTTTGTCAAAGACTTGGCGGCTTTGTGCCCAGATGTGCTGATCGTAAGTGGTTTGGCTTACGGCATCGATATCCATTCACATCGCGCAGCTCTCGCCAATGGACTGACTACCATTGCCGTGCTGGCACATGGATTGGACAGGATTTATCCTCCATCGCATCGGCAAACAGCCGTCAATATGCTGAATAACGGAGGCTTGCTCACGGAATACCTACCAGGCACCAATCCCGATTCCTTCAATTTTGTGGCAAGAAACCGCATTGTGGCAGGTATGGCAGATGCTACCTTGGTGGTGGAGTCGGCATCCAAGGGTGGTTCGCTGATTACGGCTGAATTGGCAAATATCTATAACAGAGATTGTTTCGCCGTACCTGGAAGAATCAACGATGAATTCTCGAAAGGATGCAATCAGCTAATCAGGGACAATAAAGCCAGTCTGATTACCCAAGCCGAGGACTTGGTGAATGTCATGGGGTGGCAACAGAAAGATGCTAAGCCAGAAGCCATCCAACGCAATCTGTTTGTAGATTTGACTCCAGAGGAGACCTTGATAGTCAAAATCCTGAAAGAGAGGGGCGACTTGCACATGAATAACCTGACGGTAGAGGCCAACCTGCCCATCTTCAAGCTCACTCCCATCCTATTCAGCTTGGAGATGAAGGGAGTAGTAAAAGCCCTTGTTGGTGGCGTTTACCATTTGCTGGGGTAAGATATTTGATTATTCCCCGAAGTTTTATTACTTTTGCACCATATTATATATAAAAGAGCTTATGAAGAAGATTATACCAGACATCATTGCCATACTGACATTTGTGGTCATCTCGTTCGTGTATTTCTATCCTGCCGACATTGAAGGAAGGATATTGTTCCAACACGACACCACGGCTGGTGCCGCAGCTGGCCAGGAGGCAAAGGAATATTATGAGCGGACAGGAGAGCGCACTCGATGGACCAACTCCATGTTTGGCGGTATGCCCACCTATCAGATATCGCCCTCGTATGATTCCACGGATACCTTGACGAAAGCGGAAAACGTCTATCAACTTTGGTTGCCTGAGTATGTCCGATTGGCATTCATCATGCTCTTAGGCTTTTACATCTTGCTAAGGGCTTTCGGCATGTCGGCTTGGCTCTCGGCATTGGGAGGCATCCTGTGGGCATTCTCCTCCTACTTCTTCATCCTCATAGCTGCTGGCCACCTGTGGAAATTCGTTACTTTGGCTTTCATTCCCCCCACGATTGCAGGTTTGGTGCTGGCTTATCGAGGGAAAATCTGGCAGGGAGGCATTGTGTTTGCCCTGTTCGTAGCCCTGCAGATTCTCTCTAACCACGTGCAGATGAGCTACTACTTCCT
>CACZRQ010000093.1 GCA_902783615.1 uncultured Bacteroidales bacterium
ATGTTGGACTTAAAAGGCATTCATAAGACCTATCAGGGAGAATCACCGCTCCATGTGCTCAAGGGTGTCGACCTTCACATTGCTGAGGGTGAACTCGTGAGCATCATGGGCGCCTCTGGTTCGGGGAAATCTACCCTGTTGAACATCATGGGTATACTCGACGACTATGATGAAGGCGAGTACCGTCTGGCAGGGAATCTGATCAAGGGACAGGACGAAAGGCAGCAGGCCCGTCTTCGCAACCAGTATATTGGATTCATCTTTCAGAGTTTCAACCTAATTAACTTCAAGAACGCGATGGAGAATGTGGCACTGCCACTCTACTACCGTGGTGTAGGAAGGAAGGAACGAAATGAGTTGGCGATGGAGTATTTGGAGAAGGTTGGACTTGCAGGTCACTGGAACCATACACCCATGCAGATGTCGGGTGGTCAGCGCCAGCGTGTGGCCATAGCCCGTGCACTCATTTCCCACCCCAAGATTATCCTGGCTGACGAGCCTACAGGAGCTTTGGACTCAAAGACCACACAGGAGGTGATGGATATGCTGCGTGCCGTGAACCGCGAACAGGGACAGACAGTGGTCATCGTTACCCACGAACAGGAGATAGCCGACCAGACCGACCGTCGGATATTCTTCAAGGATGGACTTATATTTAAAGATGAACGAGCATGAGAGAGTTGATGTCTGAGGTCATGCTATCCATGCGTAGCAATAAGATGCGAATAGCCCTTACAGGCTTTTCCATTGCATGGGGCATGTTCATCCTCGTGGTATTGTTAGGAGCTGCCGGCGGATTCCAAAGGGGAATAGCACGAACGTTCCATTTTGACAGCCCCCAGGTGGTTCAACTATCCACAGGACTCACCTCGCAACCTTATGGCGGCTACCAAACTGGACGCAGCATTACCCTCAACATGGCCGATACTGCACTGTTAGCAAACATCGATCCTGAGGTTGTGAAGCATATCTACCCGTCGGTAGTTGAGCAACTTCGTATCAACAATGGTACGCGCTATGCCCAGATTTCCATGACAGGTTGCACGCCAGGATTTGTCGGCGTTACCTACAACAAGATTGATCGCGGACGCGACATCAATCAGCTTGACATCAACAGTCAGTCGAAGGTGTGTGTACTGAGCCAGCGTCTCGGAAAGGAACTCTTTGGCGAAGCCAACCCCATTGGCCAGAAGGTTACAGTGGGCGATGTGGCATTCCTTGTGGTAGGAATAACCAAGTCGATACTCACCGACGATAACTCGCTCGGAGCCTATGCCCCGATATCTACGATGTTGTCGCTCTACAGACCCAAGGGTAATATCGATGCCTTCAGACTTCAGGTAGCTAAGATGAAGACTGCCGAAGAAAACGTAGCGTTGGT
This sequence comes from uncultured Bacteroidales bacterium, assembly GCA_902783615.1. Taxonomy (GTDB): domain Bacteria; phylum Bacteroidota; class Bacteroidia; order Bacteroidales; family Bacteroidaceae; genus Bacteroides. Next base: position 1,382 of record CACZRQ010000093.1, read on the forward strand.
TAGTAAGTTACGTACTGTCCTTGCCTATTCCAAGGGTTGTAGCCCCAATGACTTCCGTGCCATTCAGGTTGACAATCCCTTTGAGAACACGATTCAGGTGCAGAATGTGCTGACAACCATCGGAGCCTTCGTATGGGTCATTGGTATTGCCACCCTACTGGCAGGCATCGTGGGTGTCTCCAACATCATGCTTATCACGGTGAAGGAACGTACCCGCGAGCTGGGAGTAAGAAAGGCTATGGGAGCCAGCAACGGCAGCATCATCAGGTTGGTACTGCTCGAATCGGTCATTATTACCATGCTGTTCGGATATGTCGGACTGATGGGCGGAATAGGTCTTACCCAACTGCTCGACAGCGCCTTGGGAAGCGTCTTCCCCATGTTCCAGAACCCCACCGTTCAGTTCCTCCCCGTTATCATCTGTAACCTCGTGATGATCCTGGCAGGATTGGTGGCTGGCTATGTGCCTGCAAAGCGAGCTACCACCATCAAGTTGGTTGAGGCACTGACAAGTTGAGAATTGAAAAATGAAAATTGAAAGTTATGTTTGACAGCGATTTTTGGCAGGAAGTATTACAGACCATCAAAAAGCAGAAGTGGCGTAGTCTGATGACTGCTTTTGGAGTATTCTGGGGGTTGTTCATGTTGATGATACTCATCGGAGCCGGTATGGGCTTCAAGGGAGGACTCGTCGGACAGCTCCAGCAAATGCCAGCCAACAGTATGGCCTTTGCCTGCGATCTTACCAGCATACCTTATATGGGCTTGGAGCGCGATAGGAAGTGGAATATGGACGATGGCGACATTGACGCCATCCGCACCCAGATTCCTGGTGCGCTGCACGATGCCATTTGCCTGAAGTTTGTTCCCGACATGGGCATATCACAGACCATTATATCAGAGGAAGGTAGCGACGAGACTGCCGTAGCCGGCGTTTCCCCTGCTTACTGCTCACTTGCACCGCAGAAGATTATTTCCGGGCGTTACATCAATGGCTTCGACATCAGCGAACGCAGAAAAGTGTGCGTTGTGGGCGAGGAACTTGCCAAGAAGCTCTTCACCGCTGATAATCCCGTTGGCCGTTCAGTAAGAGTGGGCGATGTTTCTTATCAGATTATTGGCATCACAAGAAAGACCAATGCCTTGGTCAATTTGGGACCTCACGAGTCACGAAGTCTCTTTTTGCCCATCACCACTGCCCAGCAGGTATATAACCAGGCAGGCAAGACAGACCGTCTCTTCATTGTCTTCGAC
>CACZRQ010000094.1 GCA_902783615.1 uncultured Bacteroidales bacterium
GAGCTAAGGAAGAATTTTCTTTTGTTTTTTTTTCTTAAATGCGGTGCAAAATTAATAGGATATTTTGAAATATGCAATATCTTTGCAAAAAAAATTTCATTGTATGGATAAAATTTTAGGAATTGGCAATGCTTTGACCGATGTTTCGGTCATCCTAAGAAACGATAATATACTGACAGAGCTGGGTTTGCCCAAGGGTGGAATGGTGCATATTGGCGATGATCTGTTTGAAAGAATCCAGCAAATGACAGGAGAGCACCAAGTCACCATCACTCCTGGCGGCTCTACAGCCAACTCATGTAGGGCTATGGGGCACCTGGGCGTTCCCACTGGCTTCATAGGCAAAGTAGGGCATGATAAGATTGGCGAGTTCTATGCCAAAAGTCTCACTGATGTGGGAGTGGAAAACATGATGGTAACATCGCCCAACCTAAGTTCGGGTGTGTGTACTGCTTTCATATCGCAAGGGGGAGAGCGCACCTTCGCTGACCACATGGGAGCATCAATCGATTTGAAAGCTGAAGATCTGAGTTTAGATATGTTCGATGGCTATCAATACCTTTTCCTGGAAGGCTATCTGGTGCAAAACCATGAATTGATAGAACAAGCAGCTAAAATGGCCAAAAAGACAGGAATGAAGGTGGTGATGGATATGGCCAGCTATAACATCATTCAGGTAGATCTGGAATTCTGCACTTATCTGATGGAAGAATACATCGACATTGTTTTCGCCAACGAAGAAGAGGCGAAAGCGTTTACCGGTGACGGGCCATTCGAATCTGCCAGGAAGTTGACGCATTATTGCGACATTGCCGTTGTAAAGATTGGCTCGAAAGGTTCGCTTGTTGCCACCAAAGAACAGCTGCAAGAGGTTCCAGCATTGGCGGTCAGCTGCATTGACAGCACAGGTGCTGGCGACTATTTTGCAGGAGGATTCCTGTATGGTCTTGTCAATGGCCACAGCCTCAGCCAATGTGCCAAGATAGGCTCAATTGTGGCGGCTCAGATAGTGCAAGTGATTGGTACCGAACTGGCACCAGAGAAATGGATTGAAATCAAACATAAAATTGATAAGATATGAAAAAGATGAAAAGCTGGCATGCAGCTGCACTGCTGGCACTGACAATGAGTGTTATCGCCTTCTGGGGCTTTGAGAAAAGCGAGAGTCACGACTTCCAGATTGCCAAGAACTTAGACGTATTCAACTCCATCGTAAAGGAACTCGATATGTTTTACGTTGATACGCTGGATGCCGATAAGACTATCCGCGAAGGCATCGATAACATGCTGTATTCACTCGACCCCTACACAGTGTATTACCCAGAGGATGACCGTGATGAGTTAGAGCAGATGCTACGTAATAAATATGGTGGCATTGGCTCTATCATCACCTGGAATGATAAGCTGAAACGCTCTGTCATCTCTGAGCCTTATGAGGGAATGCCAGCTGCCAAAGTGGGACTGAAAGTAGGTGATATCCTAATGGAGCTTGATGGCGAGGATCTGTTAGGCAAGGACAACCAGCAAGTAAGCGAAATGCTTAGAGGCGATGCCGGCACATCATTTACCTTGAAAGTGCAACGCCCAGGCGAAGAAAAGCCTCTAACGTTCAATATTGTGCGTCAATACATCGAGTTGCCTTTGATTCCATATTATGCCCAATTAGACAATGGAATCGGTTACATCAACCTGAGCACTTTTTCGGGTAACCCGTCGAAAGAGTTCAAAAGGGTATTCCAAGAGTTGAAGTCGAAAGGTATCACCTCACTGATAATCGACCTGCGCAACAATGGCGGCGGTCTGCTGGATGAAGCCATCGAGATTGCCAATTTCTTTGTACCAAAGGGTCAGACCCTGGTGACTACCCGTGGCAAAACGAAGCAGGCCAGCGAGACCTACAAGACATTGCGTGAGCCACTCGACCTCGACATTCCCATTGCCGTATTGGTGAACAGCGGCACAGCTTCATCGTCGGAGATTCTAGCAGGTTCACTGCAAGACCTTGACCGTGCTGTAATTGTGGGTACCCGCACCTATGGAAAGGGGTTGGTACAAACCACCCGTCCGTTGCCTTATGGTGGCACAATGAAGGTCACCACTTCGAAGTATTATATCCCAAGTGGAAGATGTGTGCAGGCCATCGACTATTCTCATCGCAATACAGATGGCAGCGTGGGGCGCATTCCCGACAGCCTGACCACTGTATTCCATACGGCAGCAGGACGTGAGGTGAGAGATGGTGGTGGTGTGAGCCCCGATATTGTAGTGGAGCATCCACAAGCACCCAATATCCTGTATTACCTGTCTCGCGACAACCTGATTTTCGATTATGCCACCGATTATTGCATCAAACACAAAAATGTGGCCAAGGCAGAAGAGTTTAAGTTAACCGATAAGGATTACGAGGAATTTAAAGAAAAAGTGAAGGCAGCCGACTTCAAATACGACCAGCAGAGTGAGAAACTGTTGAAGGATTTGAAGAAGATGGCTGAGTTTGAGGGATATAAACAGGATGCCGAAGCGGAATTTGAGGCATTGGAGAAGAAACTACAGCATAACCTCGATCGCGATCTAGATTATTTTGCTGACGATATCAAGCCGCTGATAGCCGAAGAAATCATGAAGCGATTCTATTATCAGAAAGGCAGTATCATTGAGCAGCTAAAGGATGATCCAGACTTGGCAAAAGCCAAGGAGATTCTGATGAATCAAGGCAGGTATCGTGAGATGTTGGCAGTGAAAGACTAAAAGATTCGGGGGAGCTGAAAAGCTCCCCTCTTTATTCAAATACTTCTTCGCCCAACAAAGTGGCAGAGGTAGAGCCTGTTATCTTGACATTCACCAAGTCACCAATGCGATGGTTACCACGATTGAACACCACCACACGGTTCTGCTCAGTACGTCCAAACAGTTGGTCACGAGAGCGTTTGGAAACACCTTCCACCAACACCTCATACGTTTTCCCCACCGCACGAGCATTGGCTTCAGCTGAGAGTCGGTTTTGCAGGGCTATGATTTCATTTAAACGACGAATCTTCACCTCCTCTGGGATATCATCCTCAAGGTGCTTGGATGCGTATGTACCCTCTCGCTCGGAATACTTGAACATGAAGGCAGCATCATAAGCACACTCCTCCATCAGCGACAGTGAAAGTTGGTGATCTTCTTCGGTCTCCGAGTGGAAGCCACAGAAGATATCGGTAGAGAGGCCGCATTCAGGGATTATGCGACGTATGGCTGCCACTCGATCCATATACCACTGACGGTCGTAATGTCGATTCATCAGTTTTAAGATACGGTCGCTACCACTCTGTACCGGCAAATGGATATGTTTGCACACATTGGGCACCTCTGCTATCACTTGTAGTGTTTCATCGCTCATGTCTTTCGGATGTGAAGTGGTAAACCTAACCCTCATCATTGGAAAACTCTCCCCTACTTTACGTAGTAGCATTGGAAAAGTAACCGTGCCATCAGGTCCTTCAAAACGATAAGAATTAACGTTCTGCCCCAACAAAGTCACCTCCTTGTAACCTTTTTCCTGCAAGTCAGCTACTTCTGTGAGAATGCTCTCCACATCACGACTGCGCTCACGACCTCGGGTATAGGGCACGATGCAATAGGTGCAGAAATTGTTACATCCACGCATAATCGACACGAAGCCAGAGATATGGTTGCCACAGATGCGAGCAGGGATAATGTCCCGGTAAGTCTCGGTTTTCGACAACTCCACATTGATGGCCTTATGCCCAATCTCCACTTGAGCAATCAAATCTGGCAAACTCAGATAAGCATCGGGACCTACCACCAAATCGGTATGATGATGTTCAATCAAATCATCTTTCACATGTTCGGCCATGCAACCCATCACCCCAATGATAAAGGGATGGCGTTTCTGCATGGCATGCAGCACTTCCAGTCGATTGAATATCTTCTGTTCAGCATTGTCACGCACCGAGCAAGTGTTCAGAAACACAGCATCGGCTTCGTCAATCTGATCTGTCACCTCATAGCCAGCCATCTGCATCACAGAGGCAATTACCTCGCTGTCTGCCACATTCATCTGGCATCCGTAGGTTTCGATAAAAAGCTTTTTTATGTCGGTAATGGCTTTCTCCATAATTATCTCGCATTGAAATCGTGTGCAAAGATAGTTATTATTCTCCACATTTGCAAGCAACTTTCAATCTGTAATTAAAAGTGTGCATTTTACACGGAAAAAGCTTTTTTTATTAAAAAACATTAATTAAATGCACAAATAACATAGTCATTCTTGCACATTTTAAAAAAAATATAGAACTTTGCAATGTTCTAAAGAATAAAATTAGATTTTTTCATAGTTAAGGTTTAGGTTAAAAAAGGGAGAAGGGGAGTTGTGAAACTGCCCTTTTTTCGTGCTCACTTGCTTTGATGTCAGGAAAAATATAACTATCTTTGCACAGAATTTAATGATGAATGGAGAATGGACGGACTGATTGACTTTATAATATTCGTGGCTTTCATTGGCATTTGCATCTTTTTCGACAAGGTGGGCGATGCGGTGAAGAAAGCCAAGAAAGAGGCGGAAGCTGGTCCTGTGACGGTTAACATACCCCCCATACCTCAGCCCCAAAAGCCATTGCAACCGCAGAAGGCTGCTACAAGGAAGACACCCAAGAAACAGGATGTCAGGAGCTGGCAACAGAGGGAAGACCTGAGCAGGCGAACAGAATTCCAGAACGAGGGAGTTCGCAGCACCACCAATGTGATTCAGCCCATAGAAATTCAGCAGCGTTCTGAATTTGCACTCGACACGGCCGATGATGCCCGCAAAGCCATCATTTGGTCGGAGATACTGAACAGGAAATATTAAAAACAATATATAAGTAAAGATTTATGGCTTTAAAGTACATTTCTGCCCTCGAGGCAGCTTCGCTCATCAAGAATGGCGATCAAATCGGTCTTAGCGGTTTTACACCAGCAGGTGCAGCTAAGGCAACAACGAAGGAATTGGCAAAGTTGGCTGTAGCTGAACATGAAGCAGGCCGTCCTTTCCAAGTGAGTTTGTTTACAGGAGCTTCTACAGGTCAAAGCACCGATGGCGACTTGGCCTTGGCACAGGCGCTGAAGTTCCGTGCCCCCTACACCACCAACCCTGATTTCCGTAAGCACGTGAACCTAAATGAAATCGCTTACAACGACTTGCACCTGAGCCACATGGCGCAGGAGCTTCGTTACGGTTTCTACGGCAAGCTGAACTGGGGTATTCTGGAAGTGTGCGACATTGAAGAGAAAGACGGCAAGGTACGTGCTTACCTCACCGCAGCTGGTGGCATCAGCCCTACAGTAGCTATGTTGGCAGAGCACATTATCCTGGAGTTGAACGCATTCCACTCTAAGGGTGCCAAGTTGCTTCACGACGTTTACCAGCCTCTGGATCCACCTTATCGTAAACCCATTCCAATCGAGCATGTTAGCGACCGCATCGGTACGCCATACGTGGAGATCGACCCTGCCAAGGTGGTGGGTGTGGTAGAGTGCAACATTCCAGACGAGGCCCGTGGCTTCAAGGGTGAGGATCCTATCACTACTCAGATAGGTCACAACACTGCTGAGTTCTTGGTGAACGACATGAAGCGTGGCATCATCCCAAGCACATTCCTGCCTCTGCAGAGTGGTGTAGGTACCACAGCCAATGCTATCCTCGGTGCTTTGGGTAAGGACAAGAACGTTCCTGATTTCAACATCTATACTGAGGTTCTGCAGGATTCAGTGGTAGCCATGATGTTGGAAGGTCGAGTAAAGGATGCTTCTGCTTGCTCACTGACAGTAACCAATGAGTGCCTGATGCAGGTATATGACAACATCGACTACTTCAAGGATCACCTGACCCTGCGTCAGAGCGAAATCTCTAACTCTCCTGAAGTTATCCGTCGCTTAGGTGTCATCGCCATCAACACAGCTATCGAGGTAGATATCTATGGTAACGCTAACTCAACTCAGGTAAGCGGTACAAAGATGATGAACGGCATCGGTGGTTCAGGCGACTTCGAGCGCAATGCTTACATCAGTATCTTCACTTGCCCATCAATCGCAAAGAATGGTCTCATCAGTTCTATCGTGCCTTTCGTGAGCCATCAGGATCACTCAGAGCATGATGTGAATGTGATTGTTACCGAGCAGGGTGTAGCCGATTTGCGTCACAAGTCTCCACTGGAGCGTGCTAAGTGCATCATCGAGAACTGTGCACATCCAGACTACAAGCAGCTGTTGTGGGACTACCTGAAGATTGCCAAAGGTGGTCAGACTCACCATTGCCTGCCAGCAGCCTTCGCATTCCACGACACGTTGGCTCGCAAGGGTGACATGCACCTGACTGACTTCGCTGAATACGTGAAGTAAGGATACCTTATTAATATATTAAGAACACCACAAGGCTAAAAGGCTTTGTGGTGTCTTCTTTATAACAAAAATAATAGATGGAGCTATTCTTTAACCAGATATTCGCAAATGGCATCCTGTAAAGCCCTTGCCTCGCTGGCCTTCAGTTGGTTCTGACACATGATGGCAAAAGCAAAATAGCGTTTGGAGTTGGTTTCCAAATAGCCAGCCAATGTGCTGATGCCTGTATAGGTGCCTGTCTTGCCATGTACTCGCTGATAAGCAGGAGAGCCTTTACGCATGCGGGTCTTCAGTGTCCCATCCACACCAGCCAAAGGAAGCGAACGGAAAACATGAGGGAAGATGTTATCTTTGCTGTAGGCATATCGCAGGAAAGCCACCAGCAGATCGGGCGTTACATAATCGTACATTGAGAGTCCACAACCATCGGCAATGCGATAATCGTCTGGGTTCATGCCCATTGTTCTGATAAGCGTCTTCACAGCTTCAATGCCCTCATCGGCAGAAACATGCCGCTTGCCCGATGCCTGCATGCCCAAGCGAGTAAACATGGCTTCGGCATTCAGGTTATCGCTTTCCTTAAGCATCTGTTTCAGAACTTTCGATACAGAGGTTTCATACACAGCTACCAACTGGCAAGAATCATTCCGTTGCAGTTCTGCAAAGCTATACCAAGGTTGCAAAAGGGTAAACCGCATACCCAAGCGCTCCAAGAAAGTGTGCATAAAGAAGTCGTGTGAAGAATACACATTGATTTCCTCCAACCGACGGGCAGTGATATTGCCACTAACGGTAATGTCGTTGGCATTGTTCATCCAGTCTCGCATCACAGCAAACTTACCAGCCGAAGCGGTCTTAGTGCGCGTTTCGTTGATAATATTATAATAGGTGGAGATGGGTTTTACCTCCAGTACAGCAGGTTCACCTTGATTAGCAGGAATAGCCGTCACCTTCACAAAGCCTTTGTTGAGCATCAACGGAGAAAGATAGGGTTGGTAGCTCTCTGGATTGTCATCCCACATCCATCCTCTACCCCAATAGAGCGAATCCTTCATCGATACATCACCATA
>CACZRQ010000095.1 GCA_902783615.1 uncultured Bacteroidales bacterium
CCTGCCAGGCTTCGAACGTGAGATTTGGCTTTGCCCTGTCACCCTGTTCGTCCTTGGGAATTATCCTAAGTACATCTACTTCAAGAAAGCAGAAGCATAATAACTTGCAAGTTCCATCCTCACCGTCTGGAGATTTCAGACGATGGGGATGGAAATGTTTTACGTTTACTAATCAATAAAAGAATTATGGGAATACTAAACAAGATTTTTGGAAAAAGAAATAAAGAAGAAGTTACTAACCAAGTAGATAACACCCAAAATGTGCAGGACGATGTTTGGGATGAGTCTCTGGAGTATGTGTCTGAGCAAGAAATGATAAGATACAGAATATACAAGCGTTTAGGTGAATTGAAGCGTGGTGATATCTTTAACTTGGAGACTGTTTTTGGTAATGATGGTGTGTCGGCCGATGAATATATGGCATTCTTGGAGGTCTTTGCAAAGCTGATGAATCCATTTCCTGTTTATGAAACGCCTGAAGAGCTTCAAGAAGCCGAGTCTAATTTGAAGGATGATGATGCAGGTATCATGTGCAGGATAGCCAACACATATTTGGGACAAGGGGATTTGGCCGAAGCTTTTGATTGGTACAACCAAGCTGCTGATCATGGTGATAGCACAGCCATGTGCAGGTTGGGTGGTATGTATAAACATGGTCATGGTGTAGAGCAAAGTACTGATAAAGCCATACAATGGTATAAGAGAGCTATTGTTACTGACGGGAACAGAGATGCTTTGCTTGACCTTGGCCTTTGCTATCTTAAAGGGGAAGGCGTGCCGAAGGATATTGACAAAGGTTTTTTCCTTATGCAACGGTCAGCCAATCAAGGGAATATGCAGGCTCAATACAACATGGGCGTAATATATCGCATGAGTGGAAGTGCAGATGATATGGAAAAGGCTCTCTATTGGTACCGTTTAAGTGCAAATCAGGGTTACGAGGAAGCCGTGGACTTCCTGAATCAGTATGAGAATGGAAACATGAATCGAACAGATAGTACCAATTAATGACAATCGGTCGATTGAGTTCATACAATAAAATTGGGGGTTCGTACAACGAGCCCCTTTTTATTTTGTCAGCTTACATACGCGCTATACTTTTGCAGCGAAACAAAAACCATTTGAGATATGAAGATTGTAAAGAGAGTTTTTATTGCGTTGCTTGTCTTGGCATTCTTGCTGGGAGGCTATGGTGCATGGATATTGTTTGGTAGTGCGATAAGCAATCCATTCAATTACAAGACAATTGCTGACATTCCTACACCTTGGGGCTATGAGAGGATTAAGGGTGATGATACGGCCTACAGTGATTACCTGCGCTCTTTGCCTTTAAAAGGTAGAGGGGCTGATGTGATGCTTTTTACTGGAGGAAAGGCTCGTTTTCAGTCATTGAACTATGCCGTTGTGGATATGCCCATCCTTTCAAATGCCGAGCAGTGTGCCGATGTCTGCATGAGGCTCAGGGCAGAATATCTTTTCAATACCGGGCAATATGGAATGATACACTTTAAAGATGTGAATGGCAATACGATGAGATATGGAGGCGACTCATCCAGAAAGGCATTCAATAGCTATCTCAGAAAGGTATATGGTGTGGCCAGTACTTATTCATTGAGTCGTGAGATGCAGCAGAGAGCACTGGAGGACATGCAACCAGGTGATGTGTTCGTTTATGCTGCTGTTGACAGACCTGGTGGCCAGAAATACGGACATGCGGTGATGGTGGTAGATGTGGCTGTTAATAAGAATGGCAAAAAGGCATTTCTGTTAGCAGAAGGGAATACGCCTGCACGCGAGATTCATGTTTTGCGAAACTTTGAGAATCCCATCCAATCTCCCTGGTTTATGCTTGACAGCGATGCCGATTTGCTGTTGTTGTCTCCTTTTATATACAAATCAAGTGAATTACGCCATTTTTAAGATATATGAAAAAGTTGTTATTTGTTTTGGTGGTTGCGCTCATGAGCGCGATGGCATCAACGCCAGGCATTGCGAAAATTGCCGAGAATGATGTAGTGATGAATGTTGTTCCAGCAAACCTGATTGTTAAGCAAACCACTCAGTTCAATGATGGAAGAACGTTAGTTATCTATTTCAAGAAGCAAGGAATGGACTGCGAGGTGTATTCACCCTGCAACGCTGATGACTTCAGTGTAGATGATGCGTCAATGATTAAGTCATCTAATTTTGAAGTGGTTGACAAGGTCGAGGGCAAGCTTTACAAGAAAGCTACTTTAGGAGAGGTTGCTCAGTTTGTTAAACAAATGGTGGATGTCTATTTGTAGGATTGTTTGGATTAATACTGCTGTTATTGTCGTAATTGATAGTAACAGCAGTAAAAAAAGACACAAAACATCGTTACATTGACGATAATTATGTATATTTGCAAAAAAAGTTAGCACATGGAGTGGCTCAGAATATCTACCAGTACCGAATTGGTGCGAGTTGCCACGGACGAGATTGTCTTCGTTCGTGCGGATGGCAATTATTCTGACCTCGTATTGACGAATGGCAAGAGTCGCAAGATGACATTTCAGCTTCATTTTTTCGACGAAGTGTTCCAACAACTCCAAAACAATGTGTTTGTCAGGGTTGGAAGAAGCCTCATCGTCAACAAGCGCTATATACATGTCATCAATCTCACTGATCAGATGCTGGTGTTTTCGGGTCAGCAGATAAAGTGCGACATCAAGCCTATCAGTGTGTCGCGCGAGGCATTGAAGCAATTGAAAGAATTACTTGAAAACGAGAAAGGGGTTGACAATGGATGATATGAATGTTCAGAAACCAGAAGTGCCCATCATAATCATTGAGCGTGATGAGCAACCACAGACCAGCTTGTCTATGAGGCAGGTTGTTGCCCCTTCCGGAAAATTGAAGTGGGTGAAGAGGTTGCTTGTATTGCTTGCAGTGATTGGTTGTATGATAGCCGTTGTTGCTGGCTATTATTTCTGGAACTACTATTTTAATATAGGTGTATCAGTTTCTGTCTCGCCAGAGCAGAACATCAAGAAGCTTCAAACAGTTGTAAAGCAGGAAGCTCCAGAGGTGGTAATGACCAGCGATAGCATCTTGGGCGTTGCATTGGATTTTTATGCCATGCACGGATTGAAGGCATCTATCGAGTTTGAGGAGCCTAACCTTGACGATGTTTCTGTTTATTTGTATTGCCGTTCTGCCGACCACAAGGCTGACAATACATACATTGGCTCTCTTGTAGCTAACGGCAAGGAGCGCCAGAGTGGAACCCAACGTTTGGGCTATATGGCTATGCTGGACAACAACAGTGTTATCGGCATTTCAAGAAGCGAAAAGGTGAAAAACTACGTTCAACAACGTGGAGGAAGCTTCTTCCGCCAGTTCATCCTTGTGAGTGATGGCACCATTCCAGGTCGATTTTATCTGCATGGCAAGGTGGAACGTCGAGCTATCGGCCGTATTGACGACCAGCTTTATTACATCGCCACTCGCCACAAAGAAACCCTTTGGGACTTTGCCGATGCTCTTCGTGAATACGGTTTTATCGATGCCATTTACATCACAGGTGGTTCAGATTATTCCTATTATCGCGACAAGAATGGTGAACGTCACGATATAGGTAACCTTGCTGATTATCCCCATAAGAAGTGGCAAGGCGTGATTCCTTGGTTGGTATTTAGGAAAACAACAAATTAGAAAGCTAACTCATACAATAATCCTGCTGCTTCATACAACGTAGCAGGATTTGTTTTTGTTGTTCCCAAACTATTCATAATTTCGTGCAGTCTTACAAATTTTAATAGTTATGAGTATTTTAGGTTATATCATTTGTGGTTGGCTGGCCAGTGTATTGGTAGCTGTGTGTTGCTTGGCTAAAGAAGAATGGCACGAAAAAGCCAAGTGGTTTTTATGCTGGAGCTTGTTTCCTTTTCCATTGATCTTCAAACCTAAAAGGTTTGGCTATGTGAAAAGTTGGCTATTATTTTTTATCTCTCCATTTATGTTCTCGGTCTATTTTGTAGCGTTGGTGATCTGGGGTTTTTATTATCCACCCCAAGATGTCAGTATGCCTTATCGTACCGCCGGTGATTTGAAAATGATAACAGGTGTGGAGTTCCCAGATGTTGCTCTGGTTGATTCAGATTACTATAGCGACTGGAACAGAGAAGAAATCATCATGAAGTTTACGCCAAGTGAACCTTTGACAAAAGAGTTCATTCGCAGTCTCGACAAGGCTTGCAAGGAAGATTCCTGCTGTTGGAGTAAAGACAATGAAGGCTATCATTATTTCATCTTTCCAGAACGCCCTATCGACAGGCCTGCCGGAACTCATATCCGTCAGGTGGATTGTGATGGCGTAATGACGGACGATTGGGATGGCGACTATATTGAAGTCCAAGTTCCTCTGAAAGGAGATACTATCTATGTAAGTGATGGGTGGTGTTTGTAATACTAACTCGAGTTTCGCAAATAATAAGTTCCAACCACTCACCAGTATTTTGTACGAAATGGGTGGTTGGCTGTATGAGCGGACTTATAAAAAATCCACGGGATCGAATTCTTCTATTTTTTTGAAACGGATCCATTCTTTCACATATTGTTTGTCATTTTGATCATACATGTTGAAGTATTCAGTTTCATGTTCACAGTATTTCTTTGCGCAGAAACAGGGAACATGCAGAACTATGTCACCTATATTATCCAACTTTTCAAAAATGTCAAAACAAATCTTGGAAGGATCTTCTGCATAAAGATAGATGTCTTGTAGTCTGGGACAATTGGTTATGATATTATCCCAAAACAAATCCCAGTGACAGATTCGGCTACCAGTCAATGCTCTATCACCCCGAGGGAGCTAATCACTACCGAACCTTTATATGAATAAAATGGTGTATAGAAAAAACAAGATGCCCTAAAACACAGAGCATCCCGTTTTGAAATAAATTAAGGTGTTAAGAGCTTAGATTACTCAGGATAGTTCCCCTCAATATATGCTTTGATCAACGAGGCATGTGAGAGGGGCTTCTTAGGGTTGTCCACATCGGCATTGGTCTCGTAGTCGAGCAATACCACAGGCTTGTTCTTGGCAATCACACGGATGGCAGTCACCAGCTTCTGGAGCTTGTTATCCAACACCCACTTATAACTGGGCAGATAAATGAGCTTGCGAGCCTCGATGTACTCCAGCAACTCTTCACCATGAATGCCCTTGCGATGACCCAGGCACTTGCCATACTTACGGGTGGTTCGCTTGATGTTCTTCATGTCCTTGATGCGGAAAGTAGTGCAATCCACACCAACATCCTCAAACACCTTCAGGCCTTGCCAGATACCCTCAACAGATTGAGAAGTTACACCTTCTGTAAATGGAATAGGGATTCCTCCATGTGGATAGAACGGACTGAACTGCACAAACTCATCGTCTGCATGGCTTGTCACGTCAATGATCATAGCACCTGGATAATCCTTCATCAAGGTTTCCAGCTTCTTCTTTTTAGATTCAACGGTAATCATAAGAGGTTTTGATTTAATAAATTTAGCAAAGTTAACACATTCATTTGACTTAACTACAATTTTCAGCATAAAACTTCCTATTTTTATATTCACCCAATAGCAGGCATTTATAATTACCAGAAAACCCACAAATAGCACCACCTTTGAAGGGAAAATGATAAAAATTTAACTTTTGCGTAAAATTTACGCAATATTATTTGGAAGTAATTGAATAAAGAATTACCTTTGCTGCGTCAAATTCACGCAATAATTAAATAATGGGGGTTATGGTAGTAAAAATTAAAGTTAAAGGTTTTGAAAATGAAGATAGGTTGTCTTTGAAGGAGGAAAGAAGAGAACTTGTCAGAGTTAGGAAAAGGATCTTTGAAGATGTGGTGGAGAAAGAGAAGGAAAATGTGATGATGATGTTGATGAGTAGGTTTGTGAGATTGAGGTATGAGGATTTAGAAGAGGTCTTTGATGATGGTTGTTTGGTGTTGTGGAATAAGATGATGGATGAGGGGTTTGAGTTGGTGGAGAAGAGTATGGTGGGGTATTTGAGAAGGATTTGTAGAAACATTGGGATGCATTATCTGAGAAAAGTGAATGATGATTTGGTGAGTTTGAATAGGATAATGGAAGATAGTTGTAAGGGTTATGATGGGGATGATGGTTTGAATGAGATGTTTGATGTGATGGATGAGAAAGGAAGTGATGAAGAGATGTTTGAAAGGTTGGATGTGGTTTGGAAAAAGTTGAAAGATGTGGATAGGATGATATTGGAGAGTTATTATGTGGATGGTTGTAAGTTGAATGAGATTGCCAAAAGAGTGGGGTATAAGAATGGTAATACGGTGAAGAGTAAGAAGGATAAGGTGTTGAAGAGAATGATGAGAATGATGAAGGAAGAAGCTGGGGCTGATGCCCCAGACCTTCCTCTTGTAGCATAAACAACATAAAGACAACAAGATATGGAAGAATTAAAGTATCATTACAAGTATCCGCATCCGAGTGTCACCACAGATTGTGTGATTTTCGGATTCGATGGTACACTATTGAAAGTCCTCTTAATTGAAAGGGGCGTTGAGCCATTCAAGGGTCGCTGGGCATTCCCAGGTGGATTCCTAAAGATGGACGAGTCGGCTTTGCAGGGTGCCAAGCGTGAGTTGTATGAAGAAACAGGTCTGAAGGATGCCTATATCCATCAGTTCCACACTTTCTCTGCTCCCGACCGTGACCCTCGCGAGCGAGTCATCACCATTGCATACTATGCCCTGGTACGCATCAGCGAGGTGAAGGGTGGCGATGATGCTGCCCAAGCTCAGTGGTTCCCACTTGACAAGGTGCCATCGTTGGCTTTCGACCACGATAAGATTTTGCGTGAGGCTACCCAGGAACTGCGTCGTCAGATTCACTTTGAGCCCATCGGCTTCGAACTGTTGCCAAGTCAATTTACCATGACCCAACTTCAGCACCTCTACGAGGCCATCCTCAGTGTGAAGTTCGACCGTCGTAATTTCTCCAACAAGATGCTCAAGCTGGGCATCCTCACCCAGTTGGAAAAAACGATAACTTTACCCAACAAGAAAGAAGCTTTCCTCTACAAGTTCAATGCTGAAAGCTATAACGAGATGAAAGAAAAAGGCTTCAGGCTGGAATTTTAACTAAAGAAGAATATAATGTTATACAATTACAGGAAAATCAATTATGAAGTGATGTCAGACACAGCGTATTGTTATGAGACAATACCTGAACTGATAAGCGCTGTAAAGAATTCCATTGACAATCAGTTCATGGTTGCCGAGGAAGACAATATTGATCAGCCTATGGCAGGTGTGGTTACTACAAGATACATCGTATCTGGCAAACGCAGTTTTGAGGCTGCAAAGGGGTACACTGGCATGAAAGTAGCCGTATTAAACTATGCCAATAATCACGCTATTGGAGGTGCACCATATAGTGCAGGAGCTCAAGAAGAATCTCTTTGTAGATGTTCCACATTGCTTCCTTGCCTACAAGCCATGAGGGAACCTTTCTACCAAAAACATCGCGACATGTATAGTGCACGTCTGATGGACTTCATGGGCAATGATGATCTTATCTACACCCCTGATGTGATTGTGTTTAAGACAGATGAGCGTACAGATCCTGTTTATCCTAACATGATGGACCGTGATGAATGGTATAAGGTGAATGTTATTACCTGTGCTGCTCCCCAATTGTATGGAGTAGATAACCGACCAAGGAATTACGAAGATGTGATTCGCTCGCGTATCAAGAAGATTTTGGATGTAGCAGCTATGGAAGGCAATGAGGTAGTCATCCTTGGTGCTTGGGGATGTGGGGCTTTCAAGAATCCCGTTGAGATAGTAGCAAGTATAATGGTGGAGCTTGTGAAAAACTACAACTTTAAGGTTGTGGAATTTGCTTTGGCAACCAGAAATGATGTTAGTAGTTCAGCTTTTGCACGAGTACTTAACTTAAAATAAATTACTGATGGAGAATACGGATTTAGAGCGATTCATTGAAGCACAAGACCATCCGACCATTTATGGGCTTTCTGCCTATGACCAGGCTCACAAGGAGATAGCGAATGGTGGGTTGAAGATCCATTGTTGGATTAGGTATTTGTATCTTTTTGTTCCTCAAATTCCCAATATCACTGATTACTAACGCAAGGAACTTAATGAATTCTTCAGAGCCCATGAAACAATCGCCTTGGAGATGGCTAAATTAAGGGAGCAAGATAAATAAAACAATTGAAAAATGGAAATTCAGATTACAGCGATTAAATTCGAAATGGTGAATGGCAAAAAGACAGGCAAGTCTTTTACCTTCAAGATGGATCCGAAGGAGATGGCGGTCTATAAAACGGAAGCCACTCTTCGAAAGAAGATTGACGAGTATGTGGCCAAGAGTGGTGTGTTCAAGAAGGATGAAATGAAGGACTTGAAGTATAGTATGAAGGACTTCTTGGAGGAATGGAAGAAGCAGATTCCTGTGGTGGAAGCTGAGGAACTGGCTAAGGCTGATGCTTCACCCAACAACCCTGAAAGTCGTGTTACGCCTGATGTCATCACTCGCCTGGGTAGCAATGAAGTGTTCGTGTTTGGCTCTAACGAACAGGGACTACATTATGGTGGAGCTGCTAAGGTGGCTTATGAGAGATTTGGTGCCATCATGGGGCAGGGCAATGGTTTGCAGGGCAAGAGTTATGCCATTCCTTCTATGAGCGGACTAGGTATCATGGGGGAATATGTAAAGGAGTTCTGCGAGTTTGCCAAAGCTCATCCCGAGAAACGTTTCCTGGTAACTCCAATCGGTTGTGGCATTGCTGGTTTTCATGAATCAGAAGTAGCACCTCTCTTCGATATTTGTCGTGATCTCAAGAATGTCACCCTTCCTGCATCCTTCTGGGATATCATTGGTGAACCATCGGACATTGAATACGACTTAGACCGTTTCCTGACTGCACAGGAAGCCAACTATAATGATGCTCTCGACGAGATCCGTTCAGGTCACAAAACAGGCCATTGGATTTGGTACATCTTCCCACAACAAAAGGGACTTGGTCATAGTTACAATTCTCAGTATTACGGACTTGATGGTATCGATGAAGCTCGTGCCTATCTTGCTCATCCTGTTCTTGGCGAACGCCTCAGGGAAATCTGCGAAGCCCTACTTCAACATGAAGGCAAGCGAGATATCGATGATATCATGGGTAGCAGCATTGATGTACTGAAGCTCCGAACCTGCATGGATCTTTTCAATCTTGTATCTCCCAACGACATCTTTGAAAAGGTACTCGATGCCTTTTACTAACAAAGCGCGTCATTTAAAACAGACACACCATTTATTAACCTTACTTAAGTTTCGGTAGTGATTAGCCCCTAATGGGGCTAATTACTTTTGAAAACTTCAACCATTATGCTTTATTCCAACAGGAACAGCACTTTGCGACGGTTATCTTTGGGTCTAACGGCAAAGTGAATCCAATAGACGGTGGAACGGCGTTCCATAATCAGCTCGTCGAAATCCTTCTTGTTTTCATCGGCCATGTCCAAGAGGATGGTCAGGTAACGGATGGCCTGTTCCTTGCCAGAGCAACGGATATCCACGGCACAACCTGTCTGGTGGTTGCTGTGCTTGGCAGGTTTCAAGCCAGCCTTCTCCATGGCTTTACTCACCTGCAGGGAACGGTAGCCCTGGTTGATGACGATTCCTTCCACATTCTCCGACGTATCGTAATCCTCCAGGAAGTGAAGCACATACATCATGTTATACCGAAATCGCAGTTCCTCTAACCAATCCTCGCAAAGGGTGATCAGGTTCTCAACAGCCTCTAATGGTGGCTCGTTGTTATCAGGCGTTTGGAAATTCGTTTTGGTGAGCTCTCCGAGCGAAAAGTGCTCGGAGAGTTTCATTTTCTTGTCGATCATAGAATTTGAGTATTGAAAATTGATTTGGTAAAATGGTATAATGGTATTTTGGTATATTGGTATGTTTCAGCACAACATAATGCCCGTTTTGCAGAACAGGTTCTTACCTCTTTTTCCATTAATCTTTTTGATAATTTTGTCCGACATCAGACGGGCAATTTTTGATCGTGCAGCAGCAAGAGTTGCCAAATTGAAACACTTCATCACATCCTCTGCCGTGAATTCATCAGGCAAGCGATGGAAACACTCCACCGTTCTCTGCCGATGCTGATGATTCATCGAAGCCTCCTTCAGCTTGTTGTCGAAGTACATTTCAGCCATGGCACCGAAGTAGTGTTTCTGACAAGCGTACTGGATATTGACAATCAACTCAGCCAGCTGCCAGTCGATTTCATCGGTCTCAAACTCGCCACAGAAGAAGTCGCCATCCTTCTTCAGTGCATCCCAATGACGCATCACGATGAAAGGAGCAGCATAGTTCAGACCGTGGTAGGCACAGCGTTTCAGGAGCATTTCATCGGCCTTGCTTTCGTTATCCTTGGCATCGGCCATGCGACGGGCTGTCCAGTCATAGAGTTCATCAACTATCTTTTGCACAGGCAATTCGCCCTTGGTTCTGTCCAACTTGATAGCCCATTCTTTCAAACGATTGTCGCTTTCGTAGTCGATGGTCGCTTCACGGGTCATCATCTCGAAATTGGTACTTGGCAAAGGGATGCAGGTCAAGCGGGTGGCAAGGCCAGAGCCGAAATTGCTTTCGGTCACCTTCTTCTTCAAGGCGATGGGGGTGCCGGTATAGACGAAGTTCCAAGTCACATAGAAGTCCTGCATGATGCTATCCACGTTGGAATAGGCTTGGCCATCTTCCTCGTTATGGAAAGCTTTGAGTTCCAGCGAGAGCTTGTCAATCCACGAGCCACCCTTTTGGATGCTGAGGGTGTTGTCCAGCTCAGTATCAAACGTCAGCATGTGGAGCTGCATGGGTTCGCCATCCACCTCTTCTACGGCATTCACCATGTCCTGTATGAACTGGGCGTTACTAGTTCTGGCAGGATGGATGCGAACAACGGCTTTTGGCTTCTTGGGTTTCCCTTTGTTGGCACCCTTGGCTTTCATCAGCTCTCGATAGGCGTTGATGGCATCGCGACCCACTTTGTCGGCTGCAACGATGGGAGCCATCAGGATTTTGAACAGTCTGGTGGCGAATGATTTGCCGCTGGCTGGATCGCCTTCGATGATCAGTGAGCTGTTTAATCTACGCAGTTCTTCGGGGCGATGGTAGAAACGGTAGGTGCAACGGGTCATCAATGTCATCATCAATGCTCCTGCCACAAACATTGCTGCCGTGAATTGGTTCTTCTTCAGCCCTTTGCAAATGTCCTTCAGTT
This sequence comes from uncultured Bacteroidales bacterium, assembly GCA_902783615.1. Taxonomy (GTDB): domain Bacteria; phylum Bacteroidota; class Bacteroidia; order Bacteroidales; family Bacteroidaceae; genus Bacteroides. The sequence goes on from CACZRQ010000095.1 coordinate 11,300, forward strand.
GTGGGAAGTGTTCGGAGAGGGTTTCTATTCGGTCGCCCCAGTACAGGAGTTGTTGGGAGATGGCATCAATACACTCCTGGACTCCCCCTCCTAAGTTAGAGGGGGTGTCGCGTAGCGACGGGGGAGTATGTTCATTTGGGTTACAACATACTCCCTCCCCCTCCTGCGGAGGGTACTCCCCCTTGCTAAGGGGGAGAGCTTTATTGCGAAGATCATCAATCCCTAACGCCTGTAGCACCGCCTTGATTTCCTTAGTCTTACCCTTAGGCTGGTCTTTGGTAGCAGAGGCAATGATGCTCTCCATTTCAGCGACATCCAATCCGTAGTTTGGCATGATTTCCAACAGCAGCTCTGGGTTGTTGTCACAGATGGTTCGAAGATGCACGGCCAGCCGATGTAGTTCGGTATTGCGCTCTCCCTGCTCAGGCTCCCCACCCTGCTGCTTCCACCATTCTGCAATAATAGCAGCGTATGGTATGCCTTTGAAGGCAGGTGACTGTAGGGGCACTCTTTCAGAGTGCACAACGGTTCCTGTTCCTTGATCCGTAGGTTCTTCGAACCCACGGCTATTATTGGGTGACGCTTCCAGCGTCATATCACCCTCCGCAGATTCATTTGTAGACGCTGAAAGCGTCTCCGCATAGTAGCCGTGGGTGCCGGCAACGCCGGTACCTACGGTTACCGGTTGATTGGAATTATCGACTCTGAAAGAGTCGCCCATCACATTGTCATGGGGTGAAGCTTTCAGCGTCTTTTCCCCCAATACATTTCCTACTTTTCCAGTTGGAGCACTATGCCCATTGCGATACTGAGCATTGAACTTACGGGCAAATTTCTTGTCTTCGTAGGTGAAAAGCTCCTTGTCAAGATACAACACATCCTCTTCCTTGCAGATGAAGGCTATGCGCGAGGCATCCTTGCCACTCTCATCAGGCTCCACGCCAAGGATCTTGCCCATCTCAATCTGGTTGTCAGCCAAATTGCCCCACTGGATGTTGGCTTTGAACACCACCTTGATGCCTTTCCCCGATGGCGTGATGAACACAAACAATATGCCCAACTGATTGAAATCGAAACTTTTCCAACGTTCGTAAATCTCCAAGGGATTCTCCACATGGTCGATGTCGAGCACCACGAGACCCGTCAGGTTGGTGGCCTTCTGCACGCTCCAGCGAGCCTTCACCTTCTTCGTCTCACCCGTATTCCTGTTCTTCACCTCCTTCTCCGTCTCGTCGAAGTTGGCCTGGAAGCAGAAGGCCGGCAAGCAGTTCTTGTATCGCGCATTGCCCGTCTGTCGGAACCTGTCAATATTGCCGTTGCATCGCTTGTCGCGGAGCAGCTGGTAAAACAGCTGCTCGTCAAGCGGTTCCGTAAATGTCTCTTTCTTTCTCTTAAACGAAATCATATAATCAGCTTAAACTCATTTATTACGATTGTGAACCAGCAATGCACCTACGGCATACTTTACATTTTTCCTCAGGAGCTTGCCAAAATCCCTGACACTTGTGCCCTTCATCACCCTGTTACGGAAGATGATGTTGTGTTCGCTCTCCAGCAACGAGCCATCTGGCAGATGGCAGATGAGGCGATAGTTGGGGTGCTTGGGATACCTGCGGTTCCAGATGGTGAGCACCAACCTACCGGTCTTCCGATCCTTGCAGATCGAGCCTTCTAAACGCTCGCCTGCCTCCAGACGAACAAGTGAATCACATGGGATGTCAATGTACTTCTTCATAAAACATTGTAATTAAAAAGGTTAAAACTTCAATCCTATATTATCGAAAACGTTGGCCATCTGCCAGAAGCTGCAACAGAATAGGGGGTCGACTATCACCATCGCCCTGGTGCAGAGCCGTGTGCCGTCGGGCTTCACCAACTTGTACAGGCATGAGGCACAGCAACGGCGGACAGGCACCTGAAAACGGTTAGTCACTGTATCTGCCATCGTCGCATAGATGCTTCTTACCATACTTCATCAGGTTGTACATCAGATGCTTGGCGAAGAACAGCTCGGGCATGTCGGCCTCGATGCAGTCGCATAGCACCTTGAAATGCTGCTCGGCCAGGATGCCCCTGAAATGCATGCGATGGCCAGTCATCACGAACATCAGCAGGGCGTAGCACATGCCGGCACGGTCCAACGGATGGTAGCCATGCAGCACCTTGTCGAGGCGCTTGCGGTTGGCATCGCTCAGCCACAGCTTCAGGAGCTTCATCATCATGATTTCCGGAAGGTTCATCTCCCAGTCAGAGATCTCCTGTAAGCCACTGGTCTTCTCTGCCCACGGCATCAGCCATTCCATCATCTTCTCCAAGTAATACTCGTCGGTTTCCTCATCGGCGCGAGTATCGTCATCGTCCAAGTCCTCATCGTCATCCAAGTCCTCGTCCTCATCGTCCAAATCCTCTTCCTCGTTGAAGCTTTCAGAAACCACAGCCTCGGGGCTGTTCTCGTTCACCATAGCCATGCCCAAATCCTCGTCTGCCATGGCCATTCCTCGATTCAATAAATCTTTTTTCATGATCCAAAATGTTTTAGTTTTTGTTTTCTGCGACAAAAGTAATGCGAAAAACAATAGGTTTCACGGCTGGGAACCCCATGTCCAACCCATTGTCCAGCAATCAGATGGAGTTGTCCGATAATTTGTCCAACTGCCCTAAGGAGAGCCGGTTAAGAGCACTGATAAACTGCCTTGCCACGTTCTTCCTGCGCAAAATCTCATGCGGATCGGTGGTATCTGTGAAGTGCCAGTCGGGATATTTGCCCAGCACCTTGTTGAACCATGCACTGAGGGTGCTTCGGCTGGGCACCCGCTCCACGCCATGACAGCCCAAGTAGTCCATGAACGACTGTGGAGAGCGGAATGCGCCCAGTCCCTTCACGGCCCCGTCACCGATGGCCACCATAATCCATGTGTAGTCGAAAGGATGCGTCATCACCCCGTTCTGGAGGAGCACGGCCAGAGCCTGGGTGACGAATCGGTCGGAGTGACCACGTTCGAGATCGTACACCTCCTGACGGCTCACGATCCTGACTGCAGGACAAAGAGCCATGAAACCTGTAAATACATCATACGCCGAATCTTCCATTCGCAAAACAACTTCTTTCATCTTTTTCTTGTTGTTTAGTTTATAACAAGTTTCGGCTTTGCCGGCTAAAGCCTAACAGTCACTTCTACGTTGTGCACACGCAAGGAAGCACTCGCCCCAGGCAGTCTGCCTGATTGCGATGGCGAAGGTAGGCATAAAAAAAGCATCCCGTATCAAGTGAAACGGAATGCTAATGTTTTGCTAACGATTTGCTAAAACGTCGTGGATGGGAACTGTCGTCAGGGGATGGTCATCTGATCTGCAGCAGCTGTTTCTGGAGCTCTACCTCTAAGGCAATCCATACCTCACGAGCCTGGAAAAAAGAAGCCTTATCGTGATGGCAGTATTTAACGTTCGACATGAACCTCGGATCTTGATACATGAACGAGAGCGTGGAAAGCTGACGGATGTTATTGTAGAAGCATCCTATTTCAATGTCAGCATAATAAGGAAGATGTATGATGCGCTGGCAGAAACGCTTGGCCAGTGATGGGTAGTTGCACGACCAAATCAGATGCCAATGCACCCACGCCCACTTCTGGCGGGTGTCGATGATGTTGTTTTTGCCGACTAGGTTACGCAGAGCAGCCGAAATCTGTTCATCGGTGTAGGCGATGAGATGGGGGAGGGAACGAAGGAAAGAAGTTTCCGAGTGTGGATCAACGATGACTCTCTGGCCTTTTACAACCAATTCAACGGGTTCCTTTACATCAAGAGTGGGACTGCCATAAAGGTCATATACCATTCCTTTTTCTAAATTCAGTTTTCTATTCATTTATTATTCTTTGTTTTTAGTAACAGTGCAAAGGTAATGAAAAATATTGATACGAATTATATTTAAACGCTTGATTTACAGTTTGTTAACATAATTAGCACGTCAATTCACATTATTATACAACTCAAGCCTCCATAACCCATCAGTTACATACCAAAATACCAATATACCATTATACCATTTCTGTTTTTACGTTTCACCAGCATACCAACGTACCAATATACCAAAATACCATTGTACCATTTCAGTTTTTACGTTTTACCAGCATACCAACGTACCAATATACCAAAATACCATTGTACCATTTCAGTTTTTCATAATTCACGGACTGAGTACCATAAATACTGAATTTACCTTTTATATATTTATATTATTAATATATATATATTAATAATATAAATATATAAAGTATGCTATACTTGTTTTGGTACGAAAAATCAATTTTCGAAATGGTATAATGGTATATTGGTATGTAACTCCCATCTAAGACTAAGTAAGTGCCACAAATGAACGGACTTATGTCATTTTCCAGATCGCAAATGGTATAATGGTATATTGGTACACAACTCCGTTTTCACAGCTTGCTGCTTCCGCCATTAGCGCCCTATCCTACCCTCCTCCCCCAGCCTCCATCCCCCCAGCTACGGGTAAAAGCCCCGCTTACTACGGGAAGACAGGCCGTTTACTACGGGAAGATGGAAAACGCCTCCTCTCAGGAGTTAGAGTGTATGCCAAAACTGAACAGGCCTATGGACTCCCCCTCTTAGGTAGAGGGGGTGCCCGTAGGGCGGGGGC
>CACZRQ010000096.1 GCA_902783615.1 uncultured Bacteroidales bacterium
TCGCGATAGCGACCTTTCTGTGGACGGTCGGCACGCCATACAGGCTGTATCTGATAGCGTTTGAAGGGGAAGGTCATCTCTTCACGATGCATCACCACATAGCGGGCGAAGGGAACGGTAAGGTCGTAACGCAAGCCTTTCTCGCAGAATTTAGTGGAGAGATGAGCCACATCACGGCTCAGCAACTCTTCGTCGGTAATGCCTCGGAAGCAGTCGCCCGAATTCTGGATTCTGAAAAGCAACTTGTCGCCTTCCTCACCATATTTGCCCATCAAGGTTGAGAGGTTCTCCATGGCAGGAGTCTCTATCTGATGGAAGCCAAAGAGGTGATAGACTTCACGGATGGTATCGAAAATATAATTACGTTTCGCCATTTCTACTGGCGAAAAATCTCTGGTTCCTTTTGGAATGCTTGGCTTGATCATATTTCTTTCTTTTTATTGACGATTGACAATTGACGATTGACAATTGAGCTTCGCTCCAATTTCGTCACGACTCGGCATAGTCGATGCAAGCATCGCTATACTCTCGCTGCTCCGAAAAGTGACAATTGACAATCAATTTTAATCTCGGCTTCTGCCCATGAAAATCATAATGTAATAAACGAGGGTAGCAAGTGAGCCGAGGGCAGCAACCACGTAGGTATAGGCAGCTGACTTCAGGGCATCCTTGGCGTATGCCTCGTTGGTATAGTTTGTCATACCACTGTTGTTGAGCCAAACCACAGCACGACGGCTGGCATCGATCTCAACCGGCAGGGTGATGAAGCTGAACACTGTGGTGACGGCGAACAACAGGATGCCAATGAGCAAGATGGTAGGGAATACTTCCAAGAGGAAGATACCTGCCAAGATGACCCAAGTGACCCACTGGGAAGCAAAGGTCACAACTGGCACCAATTGGCTACGCATGGCAAGTGGAGCGTATGCCCGTGCATGCTGCACGGCATGTCCGCACTCGTGAGCTGCAACCGCAGCGGCCATGATGCTATTGCTGTTATAGACTCCCTCACTGAGGTTCACCGTCTTGTTCGTAGGGTTATAGTGGTCAGTGAGCTGACCTTCCACATGCGTTACTTTTACGTCGTATAATCCGTTGTCGCGCAACATCTTCATAGCAATCTCTGCACCTGTCATGCCAGACGCATTAGCTATCTGGGAGTATTTCTTGAACTTCCGCTGGAGGTTCCATTGAACGAGCCAGCTGATGATAGCTACTCCGATGAAGATAATCCATTGAATTCCTATTCCTGTTTGCATATTGTTTGAGTTTTTAAGTTTATAAGTTAATCCACTGTCAGTTCCACTACGGTATCGATATCGTTAGGCACTTCTGGCAATTCGAGGAGATAGCCCGTTTGGGCTTTTACAAGTTTGACTGGTGTGCCATCCTTGAACAGTTTGGCTTGGCTGAGTTTGTGGCCTGTGATGGGCAGGAACAAGCCTCGGTCTTGCCACTTCAGGATATGCACAAACAGCTTGTTGCCTTTTTGGGTGGTCACACCCCAATCACGAGGAGTCACCAAACCGCCACGAGTACCATAAATGGTTTCGCCAAACTGACGAGTCCACTCCCCTATCTCCTTCAAGCGTTTCAGCGATTCGGCAGGCAGCTGTCCATCAGGCTGCGGACCAATGTTCATCAACAGGTTCGCATTCAGGCCAGCAGCATGCACCAGCATCTGCACCAGTTCCTTGGTAGATTTGAAATGCATGTCGGTGATGTTATAGCCCCATACATCGCTCATGGTCTGGCACGACTCCAAAGGCACTTCATTGCTTACCTCCATGTCGCCCGAGTAACCCGCTGAGTTCTGCCCAGGCAGGTCGCGCTCGAAGATTTGAATATCCTCGCCCGGATTCAGGTTCTTGTGGTGGTTGTTGCCCACCAAGCAGGCTGGTTGCAGCTTGTGTATCAAGGCATATTGTTCTTCTAATTGCCAGTCGAAAGGCTCTGCATCGTTGGCATGATCCCACACGCCATCGAACCAGATGGCACCAATCGGACCGTATTGCGTGAGCAACTCGGTGAGCTGGGCATTCATAAACTGATAATATGACTTCCAGTCCTGCTGGTCGGTGGGACGACCTAACTGACGACCTGTACTACCCAAAGGATAATCGAGGCGATGCCAATCAAGGTGAGAATAATAGAAATTCAAGGTGATGCCATATTTTGAGCAGGCATCCGCCAATTCCTTGATTACATCACGCTTGAATGGCGTGGCCTCTACGATGTTATAGCCCTCGCTGGCTTCCGAGTTGAACATGGAGAAACCATCGTGGTGACGGGAGGTAAACGTGATGTAGTTCACACCCGCATCCTTGAATGCTTTCACCCATTCCTCGGCATTGAACTTGGCTGGATAGAAGCCAGCTGGCATCTTGGCATATTCCAAGTAGTTGATGTTGCGGTTGTTCATCACCCACTCGCCTTGACCCATCATGGCATAGACTCCCCAATGCAGGAACACACCCAGCTTCTTGTCTTGAAACTCAGTGCGAGCCTTTAGGTTCTCGGCCGATGGCCGATATTGACCATTGACCATTGACAATTGACAATTGATTATCATCAATGCCAATGCAACAACCAAGTATTTAGCCAACTTCTTCATATCCTAATTAATATATAAAAGATTAATCGTCAATCGTCAATTGTCAATCGTCAATCGTCAATTGTCAATCGTCAACATATCGTACGATTGTCTGCTCACGATCAGGACCTACCGATACAATCTTCACAGGCACACCCAGTTCCTCCTCCAAGAACGACAGATAGTTGTTGAATTCCTCTGGGAACTCATCTTCGCCCTTCATCTTACTCATAGGAGTCTTCCAGCCAGGCAATTCCACATACACAGGCTCCACACCTTCAGAGATATCGAAGGGGAAATGGTCGATTTCCTCGCCATTCACCTTGTAGGCCACACAAGCCTTGATGGTGTCGAAATCGTCGAGCACATCGCTCTTCATCATGATGAGCTTCGTCACGCCATCAATCATCACGGCATATTTCAGTGCCACGAGGTCAATCCAACCACAACGGCGCTTGCGTCCTGTTACAGCACCATACTCATGCCCCAGGTCACGGATCTTGTCGCCCACCTCATCGAACAACTCGGTTGGGAAAGGACCAGAGCCAACTCGGGTACAGTAAGCCTTGAAGATGCCATACACATCGCCAATGCGACGAGGCGATACGCCCAAGCCTGTGCAAGCACCTGCACAAACGGTATTGGAAGAGGTTACGAAAGGATAAGAGCCAAAGTCCACATCCAACATAGTGCCCTGAGCACCCTCGCACAGCACAGACTTGCCATTGTCGAGCATCTGGTTGATCACATGCTCGCTATCCACCAACTGGAACTGCTTCAGATACTCGATGCCCTCGAACCAAGCCTTCTCGGTTTCAGTAATGTCATATTCGAAGTGCATATCGTGCAGGATTTGCTCGTGACGCGCCTTTGCAGCGGCATATTTCTGATCGAAATTGTGCAGCAAGTCGCCCACACGCAGACCATTACGGCTCACCTTATCCGTATAGGTAGGACCAATGCCCTTGCCTGTGGTTCCCACTTTCGAGTCGCCCTTGGCAGCCTCGTAGGCAGCATCGAGCACACGATGGGTTGGCATAATCAGGTGGGCTTTCTTCGAGATGATGAGACGATCCTTCAGGCTGTGACCCGATTTCGCAAGCTCCTCAGCCTCAGCTTTGAACAAGGCAGGATCGAGCACCACGCCATTGCCAATGATATTCACCTTATCGCCCTGGAAAATGCCAGAAGGGATGGAGCGAAGCACGTATTTCTGACCTTCGAACTCCAGTGTATGGCCAGCATTCGGACCGCCCTGGAAACGAGCTACCACATCATAATCAGGTGTCAACACATCGACAACCTTGCCTTTGCCTTCGTCACCCCATTGTAATCCCAACAGTACATCTACTTTCATTTGTTTCTATTTTTAATTGTTTACTTTTTCTTTATCAATCGCTCACATTTGGCGCAAATGCCATACACATACAGCGAATAGTGAGTCTGCTTGAATCGAGGCAACTTCTTGGCCTCAATATCTTGCTGCAGCAGAGCATCATGAAACTCGCTCACCTCTCCACACTGCGTGCAGATCAAATGGTGATGGGTTCCCTGGTTATAGCATTTCTCGTACTGCGAAGTGGTGCCAAACTGATGCTTGATGACCAATCTGGCATCGATAAGCAGAACAAGGGTGTTGTAAAGTGTGGCACGACTCACCCTGAACTTGGCCTTCTTCTCCATGAGGACATAGAGCGACTCGATGTCGAAATGTCCGTTGATGGTATAGATCATGTCGAGAATCGCATAACGCTCAGGCGTCTTGCGATGCTTGCGGGTTGTCAGGTATTCCGTGAATATCTGCTTCACCTTCTCTCTTACCACCATATTGTCAGCACGAAAAGCCATACATATTTACACTTGCAGCAACAAAGTTAGCTATTTTTCCGTTATGCAGGGTAAAAACATCACGAAAAATTTATCTCCACCTCTTGCATCACCCATTGCCAAAGCTGTTTGGCCTGCTCATCGGGGCTGTCTTTCAAGGGCTCCACCAATCTGCATAAGGTGAAAGCATGTTGCTCATTGCCAGCCATATATTTCTTCAAGGCCGTTTGCACAGCCTTGCGCACATGATAGGAGCCAGCGATGAACGACACCACTGCCTGGTCGAGCAACTCATTCTCCACCCTTTCCTCCAAATCGCCTTTCTTTGCCAAGAGTCGGGCAATGATGAGGTAGCCACAAATCTGCTGATACTCCCCCTCGTTGGCTATCAGCTGTAACGATTTCTGGGGAGCGTATGGCAGATACTGGAAGAGGTGCATGCAGGTCATCTCGGCCATCTCAACCGTGGGCATGTCTTCTATCCAGATGTCCATGATTTCCGGATAGAAAGTTTCAACGGGTTGCAGCATGCCAGCCAGGATCTTGCACTCGCGTATGTTTTCTTTCCACAAAGCCTGTGCCAAATCGTGGTTTTTCTCAAACTGGGCGGCAATCTGCTTGATGCGAGGCAGTTCAACGCCAAAGTTGAGTTTGTAGGCTATACCGCTTTCACGCATGGTGGTTGAAGCAAAGCCGTTCATGGCAAGCCTCAACTGCGTCTTTATTTCCTTTAATTGACAATTGACCATTGACAATTGACAATTATTCCCTGCGGATTGGGGGGTGCCCTTCAATTCTACAGCTTGTTCTTCTTCGTTCTGCATAGTAATCGTCAATAGTCAATTGTCAATCGTCAATCTATAACGTGCGATAGTCCTTGCTGTATCGCAGCATTTGCTCTACATAGCTCTCATCGTAGGTTACCTTCACATCGGTAACTTGGCCATTGGCATCCTTCACAAGCTCATACTTCGGATTCACGAAACCCTTGTATGGAGCGAGGTTCAGCTTCTCATAGCGATCCAGAATCTCCTTGTGCAGTTCAGGATCCACTTTTACGCCATAGTCCTCAATCAAGCGACGGGCAGCTTCGTAATCGCCTGTAGATTTGATGCGTTGCACCTCAGCCAACAGTTGGCCAAACAGGTTGCGCAGCTTCTGATAGTCGTTGATTTTCACGTAGGTCTTGCCATCTTTCTTAGCCAGTTCCACCACATTCTCAGCCTTACCATGCTCATAAACCCAGTGAGACACAAACGAACGGTTGCGCATGTGAGCCTCCTCGATGTTCTTTCCTGGTTCGATGCGCACCAGCTGGGTCATCAGGCCATTCATCAGATAGGTGTAATACTCCGACTTATAAGCCTCAGCATCAGGAGTCAATCCCAGCTCTGTCAGCTTAGGATCAGCCAGATAATAGAGGGCGAAGAGATCGGCACGGCCTTCCTCCAATGGAGAACCGTAAGCTTTCAGTGCATCAGGGTCAACGCCAGGCAACAGTTTGCCGGAAGCATGACCCAAGCACTCATGCATGTCGGTATGCAGCTCGTCGGTATAATCTGCATACTTGTCAATCAAGTCCAATTCAGCCTGACTATAGACAAATTCCTCGTTGAAGCCATTGCCATGGGCAGCCTTGTTGTAGGCATCGGTGATGTTGCCAATGGTCACCGACTTTGAGCCATGCTGTGCACGCACCCAGTTGGAGTTTGGCAGGTTGATACCGATGGCAGTGGAAGGATACAGCGCTCCTGAAAGAATGGAAGCAGTGATAACCTTGGCTGAGATACCTTTCACATTCTCTTTCTTGAACTGATTGTCAACGGGTGAGTGATCCTCAAACCACTGGGCATTCTTGCTGATGGTTTCCGTGCGACGGGTAGCCTGCAGGTCCTTGAAATTGACGATAGCCTCCCAGGTGCCTTTCATACCCAATGGGTCATCATAGGTTTCTGTAAAGCCGTTGGTGAAATCCACTAACGAGTTCAAGTCCTTTACCCACAGGATGGTATAGTCGTCGAAGGTCTTCAGGTCGCCAGTCTGGTAATATTCAATCAGTTTGGCAATCACAGCCTTCTGTTCGGGGGTTTCAGCCACGCCCTCAGCTTTCTGCAACCAATAGACAATCTTCTCGATGGCAGCGCCATAGAGACCACCCACCTTATATACATCTTCGTAAATCTTGCCGTCTTTCTTCACCAGTTTGCTGTTCAAGCCGTAAGATACTGGCGTTTCATCCTTCGGGTCTTTCATCTTGTTGTAGAAAGCCTCAGCCTCAGCTTGTGTCAGCCCCTCATAGAAGTTCACAGCAGAAGTGAGCACAAGGTCTTCGCCATCGGCCTGATTGGTACGCATTTTCAGCAGATCTGGGTTAAAAATGATGGGGCAGATTTCATCGCACAGTTGTTCAACGGTTTGTCCTTGCTTCAGAGGCAGAGAAGCCGCATCGAGACTGGACAAGGCTTTTCTGAAGAAATCTTCGCTGAAACCTGGCACGAATTTCTCGCTTCCATAGTGGTGGTGTATGCCTGCCGAGAACCACACACGCTTCAGATACACCTCCATGGCCTTGAAATCAGCCGAATTACGGTCGCCCTGATAACCAGTATAGATGGCCTCCAACGCACGACTGATGGTGAGGTTGTACTTACCGTTCTGGTCATAGAAAATGTCACGTCCCCACAAGGCTGCCTCTGTGAGGTAATACACCAATTCTTTCTGCTGCAAAGTCAGCTCTTCGAAGCCAGTCACCTTGTAGCGCAATATCTGCAAGTCGGCAAATTTTTCCACTGTATAACTAAATTTTTGGTTTTCAGGTGCTGTCTTCTGCTCCTGGTTGCCGCACCCTGTTAGCAAGGCAAGAGACGTCAAAGCATAAAATAACTGTTTCTTCATAGCGTCATATTTTTTAGCTTACAAAAGTAGTAATAAATAAGGGAAGCACCAAATTTATATAGAAGATTTCAAAAAAAAGAGCACGTGTTTTGCAAAATGAAAAAAAAGCCTTACTTTTGTATAAAATTTGTGAAATGTGCAGTGGGGCGACTACCTCTACCTAAGGCCAGAAAATCGCACACATATTTGGTAAGTTAACAATTTAAAGCAACATACAGTTTTATGGCAGAAATATTTAATCAAGAAGCGTTACAGGCACTCGACGACCATAGTGAAGTGGAAGAGATGGCACGGGTGGTATCACCCTCACTAAGGGTCATACTGGCAGCTATGCTCACCATTTGTGCAGTAGCCCTGTTCTGGTGCATCTTTGGAACCATCAACTATAAAATCAAGGGCACGGGCATTATCTTCCCCTTTGGTGAGCCGTACTCTATGACGCTGCCTTTCGAAGGCAACATTGACAAGGTCTTTACCACCCACGGAGCTACCGTGCAAGTAGGCACTCCTTTGGTGCAGGTGAGGAATAACCTGGCTACCAGCTCGATAACAGCTCCAAGAGCAGGCGTGATGCTGAACTACTTAGCAGAAGGAACAGCCTTCCATGCCCGCGAGCCGCTGGTATGGATGATGCCTCAGGAAACAGAGCTTCACGAAAGAGAGCTACTGTGCTACTTGGATTTCAAGAGCATGCGTAAGCTGAAGATCGGACAGGAGGTACAGGTAACGCCATCCGACTTACAGCGAGAGACTTGGGGCTATGCCTACGGTCACATCACAGGCATCGAGCCTTTCCCCACCAACCAGACAGAGATCATGCGTCGCCTCAAGTTGGAGCAGTTTGCCTCTTTCGTACCCAAAGACCAGGCTGTGTATGAGGTGAGGGTAGTGCTGGACATAGATGACAAAGGCATCGTCTGGAGTCGCGAGAAAAGCAGACAACTGCAGATGAAGACCGGCTCGCTGTGCACAATACAGGTAATTACCAGTGAAAAGAAAGTATGGCAAGTGCTGATGAACACAGTGAGCGACACGTTCGACAACGTTTTGGATAAGTAAGCGTATGGCAAACAACACGAAGAAAATAGTAAAAGTACCTGTAGTGATACAGATGGAGGCCGTGGAATGTGGTGCGGCATCGCTCACCATGATTCTCGCCTATTTTGGGAAATGGCTTCCTCTGGAAGAGGTTAGAGAGGCTTGCGGCGTCTCAAGAGACGGCAGCAGTGCCAAGAGCATTCTGCAAGCTGCCCGACGCTACGGACTGAAAGCCAAGGGTTACCGCACCAATGCCGAGAGTTTGGAAGGATTGCAGCCAGCCATCATCCACTGGAACTTCGAGCACTTTGTGGTGTTCAGGGGATACAAGAATGGCAAAGCCTATCTGAATGACCCCGCCTCAGGACCAGTGAAAGTGCCTATGGATGAGTTCACCAAGGCATTCACCGGTGTGGCCATGGAGTTTGAGCCAACAGAGGCATTCGAGAAGGGTGGACACCAGACCAGCATCCTCTCTTATATCAAGAAGAACATGCAGGGAGCCAGCGAGGCATTCTGGTTGACATTCATCCTGACACTGATCGGTGCTTTTGTAGGCATAGCCACCCCACTCTTCACCCGCATTTTCTACGATGACATCCTGTCGGGCAGAAATGCCACATGGGCCACCTGGTTCTTCATCCTGATGGCAGCACTGGCTATCTTCAACTTCGTCTTGGTGATGGTGAGGGAACTCTATTCCAAACGTGTGGCAGGTGCACTGGCCTTGAAAGGCAATGTGCGATTCATGAGACATTTGCTCAGGCTGCCTATGAATTTCTTCGCCATGCGAAATGTGGGCGATCTGCAGCAGCGTCAGCATTTGAACGAGACCATTACCCACTCGTTGGTGAACGTCATCTCCCCCCAGCTCATCAACATCGTCTTACTGGTGCTCTACCTCTCGCTGATGATCAGCTATTCCATTACGCTGTCCATCGTGGGCATTGTGGCAGCAGCCTTCAACTTAGGAATCATCCAATACCTGTCGAACATACGTATCAACATGATTCGCTCGATGGAGATGAGCGAAGCTAAATATTACTCAGCCACCATCTCATGCATCGACAACATGGAGAGTATCAAGGCTGCAGGTGCAGAAGCTGGTTTCTATGAATATTGGGCTGGCTTGTGGGCAAGGAAGTTCAACATCTACAACAATGCGCATGCCATGCAGCTGAAGATCATGCTGCTGCCCGTGCTGGCCAACGGCTTGGTAAACACCATTGTGCTGATCTTAGGAACCCTGCTCATTCTGAGGGGCGACCTCACCATTGGTATGCTGATGGCATTCCAGGGATTCATGGGAGCTTTCATCACCCCTGTCAATGCCATCGTGAATGCCAGCCAGACACTGATTGAGATGCGCTCGCAGATGGAACGTGTGGACGATGTGATGAAATATCCAGAAGACCATCGTGAAGGCGACAGTCAGTTGGCAGAAGGAAAGTTAGGCGGACTGGTGGAACTGAAGGATGTGACCTTTGGCTACTCGCCCTTGCAACCGCCTTTGATTCAGCATTTCAACCTGCGCATTGAGCCAGGTCATTCTGTGGCATTTGTGGGCAGCAGCGGTTGTGGTAAATCCACGCTGGCCAAACTCATCAGCGGTTTGTATAAGCCATGGGCAGGTGAGATATTGTTTGATGGCCGTCCTATCGAAAGCATCAGTTCGGAAGAGTTGACCAACTCGATTGGTGTAATCGACCAGAATGTGGTGCTGTTCGACGATACGGTTTCGGCCAATATCCGCATGTGGGACAATAGCATAGAGGAATTCACGGTGATGATGGCCTGCAACGATGCCCAGATTCGCGAGGACATTGTGAGCCGCCCTGAGGGCTTTGCCACACGCATCGTAAAAGGCGGACAGAATTTCTCGGGTGGTCAGCGGCAACGCATCGAGATAGCGACGGCATTGGCCAAAGAGCCTTCCATCCTGATTATGGACGAGGCAACCAGTGCCCTCGACCCAAAGACGGAGGATATGTTGATGAGCGACATCAGGAATATGGGTCCTACGCAGATCATCATTGCCCACCGACTGAGTACCATTCGCGACTGCGATGAAATTATCGTGATGGATCAGGGAGTGGTGATGCAGCGAGGCAAACATGAGGAGCTGATGGCACAGGAAGGATTGTATAAAGAATTAATGAAGAGCGTATAGGCTATGGCATTGTATATCGACCAAATCAAGAAAAGA
>CACZRQ010000097.1 GCA_902783615.1 uncultured Bacteroidales bacterium
ACCGAATTGACAGATTATAACATTACCCATTCTTCCTATAAGGGCGATGTGGTGGGCGAACTGGCAGCTGCTTGCAAGGAATACGGACTGAAATTTGGGGTGTATCTTTCGCCTTGGGATAGAAACCGTGCCGACTATGGAGAGGCATCATACGTGGAGTACTATCATGCCCAACTGCGTGATTTGCTTACTCGTTACGGCGACATCTTTGAAGTATGGTTCGATGGAGCCAATGGGGGCGATGGTTATTATGGAGGAGCTAAAGAGAAACGCAATATCGACCGCAGGAACTACTATAACTTCCCTAAAGCTTGGGCGATGGTGGATGAGTTGCAACCCAATGCCATCTGTTTCTCCGATGGAGGACCTGGTTGCCGATGGGTGGGCAATGAGAGTGGACATGTGGGCACCACCAACTGGTCGTTCCTGCGTGGTGCAGAGGTATATCCCGGCTATCCCAATGGAGACGAACTTTTCATAGGTCATGCAGATGGAGACACTTGGTTGCCAGCCGAATGCGATGTGTCTATACGCCCTGGATGGTTCTATCATGAAAGTGAGGATGGCAAAGTGAAAACCCCAGAAGATTTGATGGATATCTATTATAAGAGTGTGGGTCATAATGGCACCATGCTTTTGAACTTCCCTGTCAACAAAGAGGGATTGATTTCAAAGACAGACTCTATCAATGCTGTCAGTTTCCATCAGCGCATTTTGCAAGAGCTGAGCCATAACCTGCTGTTGGATGCCAAGGTGGAGGCATCTGACGAGAGAGGCAAACGCTTTGCCGCTTCCCTTGCCAATGATGGCGATTTCGACACTTACTGGGCAACACCAGATGAAGTGGTAGATGGATCGCTTACTTTCACTTTCGACCAGGAACAACAAGTTTCCCGTCTCTTATTGCAGGAATATATCCCATTGGGACAACGAGTTAAGAGTTTCAATGTGGAGTATCAACAAGATGGGAAATGGATGCCTTTGCAGATAGACGAGGAAACCACCACTATAGGTTACAAGCGCATCCTGCGATTCCCAACAATTACTACCTCGGCATTGAGAGTGAATGTTACCGATGCCCGTGGACCATTGTGCATCAGTGAAATAGCAGCTTTTTGACAACAAAATAACTATACCGTCATGAAGATAAGGTTTTTGTTTGCAGCATTAATGGCTTTGTCATTCCTTTCAGTCAAAGCCGACAAGACAGATGATAAGGCATCGTACGTGAATCCGATGATTGGCACAGAAGGGATGGGTCATACCTTCCCAGGCGCTTGTGCACCTTTTGGTATTGTGCAGCTGAGTCCTGATACAGATACCATTCCCCATAATATAAATGGAGTGTATCAAGGAAAGGTATATGAATATTGTGCTGGCTATCAGCATACCGACAATACCATTGTGGGATTCAGTCATACCCATTTGAGTGGTACTGGCCATTCCGACTTGGGCGATATCATGATAATGCCACAGACGGGTGCCTTGCAACTCAATCCAGGCACGAAGGATGATCCAGACAGTGGTTATCGTCAGCGTTTCTCACATGATACTGAGCAAGCATCGCCTGGTTATTATGCTGTAACTCTAGACGATACGGGAGTAGAGGTGCAACTTACTGCTACCCAGCGAGTAGGTGTGCACAAATACACTTATCCAGAAGGCTCTGACCAGCGCATCATCCTCGACTTGTTGCATGGACTCTATAATTATGATGGTAAGGTGCTTTGGTCCACCTTGCGAGTGGAAAATGATACCCTGCTTACAGGTTTCCGCATGACGGATGGTTGGGCTCGCACCAACTACACTTACTTTGCCATTTCTTTCTCCAAGCCCATCAGCAGTTATGGCTATCAGGATAGGAAACCAGAAAAGTATGCAGGCTTTTGGCGTAAATTTGACAGGTACCATAATTTCCCTGATATGGCTGGACGCAGCATGGTGGCTTACTTCAACTTCGACAAGTCGCAGTCGAAGGATTTGGTCATCAAAGTGGCTCTCTCTGCTGTTTCTACCGAAGGGGCATTGAAAAACCTGCAGGCTGAAGCAGCTGGCAAATCGTTCGAGACCATTCGTCAAGAAGCCCGTGATGCTTGGAATCGTGAGTTATCTGTCATTGATTGCGATGGTACTGACGATCAGAAGGCGATGCTTTACACTTCGCTATACCATACGATGATTAATCCATCCATCTATATGGATGTGGATCGTCAGTATCGTGGGGTGGATGGCAATATCCACACTGCCAACGACTTCGACAACTATACTGTGTTCTCTGTATGGGATACCTATCGAGCTGAGCACCCTTTGTTGGGTTTGCTCAAGCCTTTAAGAAATACCAATATGGTGAAGTCGATGATTCAGCACCAGCATCAGCAGACACTGGGCATGTTGCCAGTTTGGAGCCTGATGGGCAACGAAGGTTGGTGTATGACGGGCTATCATGCCGTTACTGTGCTTGCCGATGCTATTGTGAAAGGGGCTGATATCAACAAGGAGGAAGCCTTGAAAGCGATGGTACAGACAGCCACCAACCGTTACTTCCCAAGTGTGAGCGAATACATGCGCTTGGGCTATGCTCCCTACGATACGGATAATACAGCTGCATCTAACACCTTGGAATACAGTTTTGACGATTGGACCATCTATGCTGCTGCCAAGGCGATGGGCAATGAACAGGTGGCTTCGGAGTTTGCGAAGCGTGCCCTATATTATCGCAACACCTATGATACTTCGATAGGCTTTGCCTCACCTCGCTATTTGAGTGGGGAGTTCAAGAAAGACCTTGACCCTTACCAGACTTACGATGAAGGCTTTATAGAGGGAAACTCGTGGAATTTCTCTTTTCAGGCTCCCCAAGATGTGTTTGGATTGATACAGATTATGGGTGGTGAGCAGGCTTTTCTCGATAAGCTGAATCGCCTCTTTGTGATGGATCTGCCAGAGAAATACTATGCAGACAATGAGGATATCACGGCTGACTGCCTGGTGGGTGGCTATGTGCATGGAAATGAACCTTCCCACCATGTTCCTTATCTTTATGCTTGGACCTCCACCCCTTGGAAGACACAGGAGTGGCTTCGCACCATATTGAATAAGATGTATCGAAACGACATCCGAGGCTTAGGTGGCAATGACGATTGCGGACAGATGTCGGCTTGGTACATCTTCTCTTCTTTGGGCTTCTATCCTGTTGCTCCAGGTACAGATCAGTATGTGCTGGGCGCTCCTTATCTACCCTATATGAAGGTAACGCTGGAGAATGGCAAAGTGGTGGAGATCAAAGCTCCGAAAGTGAGCGACAGAAATTGGTATGTG
This sequence comes from uncultured Bacteroidales bacterium, assembly GCA_902783615.1. Taxonomy (GTDB): domain Bacteria; phylum Bacteroidota; class Bacteroidia; order Bacteroidales; family Bacteroidaceae; genus Bacteroides. Next base: position 3,319 of record CACZRQ010000097.1, read on the forward strand.
CAAAGCGTTCGCATCAATGGGAAGCCATACACAAAGCTGTATGTCACTCACAATCAGCTTGTCGATGGGTGCGTCATCGAGTTTGAGATGGGAGCTAAGCCCAATAAGAAACGCGGCTTAGCCTTGCAGGATAAGCCTTATTCGATGACGACACCTTGATGTTATTGAGACGCACCATTCAGGGTTTTGATAATCACCACACCATTGGCTCCGCGTGCTCCGTATGAGGTGCCGTCGCGATCTACCGATATTTCAGCGATGTCCTCTACGGCAACGATTTCGTCGGCATTGCCTACGCTATTGGGAATACCGTCCACCACATAGAGTGGGGGCTCGGGGCCACGCATGGAGTTTCGGCCTCTCACAATGCAGAGCACCTTTGCGCCATCTACCATCACCTCTTGGGCACCTGGCACAAAACGGCGTATCACATCGTTGACGCTCTTCATGCCGCTACGCATAATAACGTCGTGGGTAATCTTGCTGCCTCGTTTCATCTGGGGCACAGGAGTATAAGACACCTTGATCTCCTCCAGACCACCCTCTACGGTAAAGTCTTCCTTGCCCAAATTGATGGTGATGTTCTTCAAATCACCTACCACAATCTTGGCATCATATTTTGCGCTGACTGACATCTGCAAAGTATCTTCTGGTAAAACACCAGAAAGGGCAAAATGTCCCGACTTGTCTGTGATGGCCGAGGCTTTGCCAATCTTCAGCCACACACTTACATTCTTCTGCGGCTTGCCATCCTTCAAAATGATGCCTGTTAGATCTTGTGCCTGCATCAGTTGACAACCCAACAACAGTATTCCAATGATTCCAATTAACTTCTTCATGGTTCAATCCTCCTATATGTTTTATTTCTATTTCCTCCCAAAGTCAGCAGGCGTTTCGCCCCAAAGGCCTTTCTCCCATTTCAGGATAGGCGTATCGTAAGTATTCTCACATAGCCACTTCTCGGCACGCTCAATAAGTTGGAACAACTGCTCTGTCTTGGCGTTTCGCTCCAATTTCGTGCGACATTTCTTCTGTTTCACCCAACTCATGGCGTTGCGGCTATCGCTATAGATCGGCAAACTTTTGCCTTGCTTCTTCATCAACGCCAATCCATGCACAATGGCCAGAAATTCACCGATGTTGTTGGTGCCAAACATAGGACCAAAGTGGAAGATGCGCTGACCCGTAGCTACATACACCCCTTGATACTCCATCATGCCAGGATTCCCACTACAAGCAGCATCCACTGCCAAGGCATTCAGCAACAAACCTCCTGCTACGGCTTGGTCGATTAGAGCTTCCTTTCCCTCGCTGATGGCTTTCATCACCTCAATCTTTGGCTTCTTCGATTCCTGCTGAGATTCCAGAGGTTCTTCTCCTTGCTTCCCCAAGGGATAATCGGGGTCGGCATAGGCAGCTGTTGCCTCGGCCTCGGTGTTGAAAGCCTTGTATTTCGGATTCGGGAAACCCTTCACCAAAGGCTCACATTCCTCCCATGAGAGGTAGATTCCAGATTGCAGGCCTCTCCACACCACATAATATTTTTGCCTTTTGGCCATCTTTTTCTTGCTAATGATAAAACTTTTCGCTGCGAAGATACACAAAACAAAAATATATCGCTAACTTTACAGCCAAATTATTGCAAATTATTACATGATTAGGATATTTCTCATTGGATATATGTGTTCGGGCAAGACCACCTTGGGAAGAGCGTATGCCCTGAAGATGGGGTTGCAGTTTATCGACTTGGACTGGTATATCGAGGGCAGATTTCACAAAACCGTGAAGCAGATCTTTGCCGAAAAAGGTGAGGATGGTTTTCGAGAACTGGAACGTAAGATGCTGCATGAGGTGGGCGACTTCGAGAATGTGATGATCTCCACTGGTGGTGGCACAGCTTGTTTCTTCGACAATGTGGAGTATATGAACCAGCAGGGGCAAACGGTTTACATGAAAGCTGATGTGGATACCCTTTACAATCGTCTGGAGATTGGTAAGGCCAAGCGTCCGTTGCTGATGAACATGAGTGGTGAGGAAATGAAAAACTACATCCGTGAGCAGTTGGCGCATCGTGAACAATTCTATAGCAAAGCCTCCTATGTGTTCGACAGCAACCGTTTGGAGAGTCGTACCCAGATTGATAAGTCGATTGAGCAATTGCGACAGCTGTTGGGTTATTGACCTGTCAGAAACCTGTTCTTGAACTATGAAAAGACTATTCGCATACATCTTGTTTTATTGTCTTCCTCTCTTGGCATTGGCGCAGATTCAATGGCCTGCGGGCAAGAAAGCTGCCATCATGCTCACTTACGATGATGGATGCCACACCCAATGGGATCATGTGGTGCCTGCTTTGAACGAGCACAACTTCAAGGGAACTTTCTTCCTGATGGGTTGTTATCTCACCGAGCAAGACATTCCCCAATGGCGAAAGGTGAGCGAGCAGGGACACGAGTTGGGCAATCACACCATTTATCATGCTTGCAACGATGCGAAGGCCGATACCCTATCTGGGCATTGTCGAGCCTTGAACTGCTACACAGTTGAGGAGATGTTGAATGAAATCAAGATTATGAACGGCTTCCTGAGTGCCATCGATGGAAAGGCTCAGCACAGTTTTGCCTATCCTTGCGGACAACATAAGGCTGGAGGGCAGGATTATGGCGTCCCCATGATAGAACAAGGCATCTGCAGCTTTGCCCGCATGAGCGATACCGAAGACCTGATAGCATCGCCTTCCGACCTCAATCCAGCTAATATACCTGCCTTTACTGCTTTTCCTGGTTACAAAGCTTCGCAAATTATCCCTTTTATTGATAAGGTGTTGGAGGCTGGAGGAGCAGGAGTAATCCTCTTTCACGGCATTGGAGGCGACTGGGTAACGGTTGATACTGAAGAGCACCAGTTGATGATTGACTATCTGGCTGCCCATTCTGAAATTTGGGTCGGCACTTTTTCAGATGTTTTGTCTTATATCCAGCAGCAAAAATGAAGAAATACATCCTCTTTTGGCTTTGTGGCTTGCTGTGCTGCAATGGCTTGTTGGCACAAGTAGATTCCACTGAGGTCAGAATCGACCGAGGCGGAGAGTTTATCACATTCGTTTCTCCCTATTATGCAGTAGCTTGGGCGAAAGCTTTCCCCATGATGTCTTATCTGGGTGTGGAGGCAGGAGCCAGAAGTACCCGATATACAGATCGTTCGCTGCTTCGTCCAGGCAAGGGTGGGGTGCTTACAGCCAATCAGAACGACTCTTTCGGCAAGCGTGAGGCAACAGCTTCTTACCAAGCTGGTAACATCATCTATAGGGATGTGGATTTCGGCAATGGCGAACAGCGTAACTGCACCATCTATCCGCAAGGGCCTCATTCTTTTGCGATGGATATAACTACTCCGAACAAAGACATGAGTGGTGAGATTTTCCGCTTCCATACAGCCCCTGATGTCTCGCCTGTGTCTATTTGGTCGAAAAAGACAACTGATGAGCCTTCTCATCAATATGATACCCCAGAAACCTTCTACACCCCTCGCATTGTGAAGGCTTCATTCCAATTGCCTGCAGTGCTGCATTTCCCAGATTATGGTTTGGTAAAGGTGGAAGCCAACTATCCTGACGTCTATCTGCAAGAGCATTTCTTGCCTGACTATGACAATACTGGACTGTCGTTAGGACCCTTCAATCGAGGAGGACACACCTATCGGAAATCCGTACATTTGGGCTCTGTGGTGCTTTCGTTTCATGCACGAAAGCCTATCAGTCAAGTTCATATCAAGTTTACGGTTTTGGAAGACAATTACCCTCATTTGTCTGGTGTTGACCTGAGTGACAGCAAGTTTGATGGTTTGCGTCGATGCTGGCAGAATGCCTTCACCTTGAATCCCGAAACGATGACGATGGGCGACAACATCATGCTTTCTGGCATTGGTCACTTGGCTTTGGCTTTCCGAGCTGATTTGTTGCCTTTTACTCCAGCTTTGGATGCTTCATTCTCGATGATTGATGCTTTGAAGAACTCTATCGAGATAGCGCTCAAGGAACGCATTGACCCACAGACCAATCGTATAGCAGACTTTGGCTACGAGTGTACAGAGATTACCTTGATAGCTTTGTACGATTACCTGATTACTACTGGCGATTGGTCTTTCATCCGTCAGTATCTGACAGAAATCAAGCGGCTGGTGAAAGGGGTTCTGGATAGGGATATCGACCATGATGGTATCTTCGAGGCACCATTTCATGGAAACAAGTTGGAGGATGGAAGAACCAGCTTCAACTGGTGGGATGATTTCGCCTTTGGCCACAAGGATGCTTACCTGAACCTGCAGGCC
>CACZRQ010000098.1 GCA_902783615.1 uncultured Bacteroidales bacterium
AAAGCCCTTCCCTCCTCGCACACTGGCTGAAGCTTTAGACTATTATGCTGGTGCTGATTACAATAATGCCATCAATACGGCAAAGAAGGATGCTAAGGAAGAAGGTAGAGCGGAAGGCTTGGCTGAAGGAGAAGCCAAGGCTAATATGGATAATGCCCGTAAGATGAAGGCTGATGGTATGCCCACCGAATTGATTGCTAAATACACCAGTCTTTCCATCGAGGAAATTGTAACACTATGACACCACGAAAGCCCTTTCCTCCTCGCACACTGGACTAAGTTTGTGAATTCATCTGACGGGCTTTGCGGTGGATATCCGCTGCAACTTTTTGCAATTTGATTTCAGTAATCTGTTTTTTACGTATAAAAGTCCAGGTTTTGCTGGACTTTTTTCATATCTTTGTCACCTTTTCCGTTTCTTTTGCTTATCTTTGTGGCATCTAAATGTTTTAAACTATGGCAACTGGAGAAAGTAGCATGTTACTGCATGAATGGTGCATAGGAGTGCTGAAGGGGCATAAGAAGACTTTCAGGCTGGCGGAACTGTATGACCTTTGTTCAAAGCGTTATCAGGAAGCGTTGTTCGGTTCGGAAAAGGAGATGCTTGCCGCCCTGAAACCTTACAGTAAATATTTCCTCATGGAAGATTACAAATATGATTATGTGACTTTTGAGGATGACGGGCAAAAGGATCAGCCTGTTTTGGAACAGGCTAAAGAGGTGCTTCGATCCCATTACAATCGCTATACCTTGGAGGTGCTTTGTGGAAAACTGAATGAGGACGAGGCAAAACCTGCCAACCTGACTGAAAGGAAGTTGAAGAATCTTCTCTCGAAACGTGACTGCTTCAAAATTGAAAGTCGCTCGATCACTCTAATCAAGCTGTCGCCCAAGGGTGAAGCTTCGAAGATTGACCCTATCAAATTCAGGAAGCCATCCATGAAGGAAGAGGACGGGCAAACGGTTGTGGTACAAAAAACTGCTCGAAAAGTCAAGAAACAGAAGGATCCGGCACGTGAACAGGCAAAGCTCTTGCGAAAAACAATCATTGAACGGAATCGGGAAAGGAAGAGAAAAAGGAAACAGACGATGGTTGAACGCAAGGAGGAACATCGTGTTAAACAACTCAAGAGAGTCATTGACTTTTATCAGATAACAGATGATACAACCCTGGAACATTTGTGGACCGATGGGTTGATAAAGGAGGAGGATTGTGCAAAGAGTGCCTTTTGGGGATTACAAACCGTGGGGCATGTATATGGATGGGTGAATGACAGGATTGATTCCGTGCGCCTGACGCTGTATGGGAAGCAAACAGTGCAACGCATGTTGAAAATAGCCTCGTTCCATGACCCTGAATTGGTGAGAAGGATTCCTAAAGTGAAGTTCAGTGGCACACAGAAAGCCAATCGGGGCATGAAACTGATTCGGAAGGAAAAGAAACAGAAAAAGGACAAATGATATGAAAAGGGCGTTTCTATTGGGCATTGTGCTGGTGGCAAGTATGGCCATCTGGGCACAGGAGAAGGAGTATATTCCTTTGGAGGACATTGAGCAGGGATGGAAGACGAAAACCATTGACAATGTGCTGAATGGAAGTCTGGGCATCATGCTGGAACGATTCGACCAGACGTGGCCTACCTGGGTGGTGGGAACGTTGAGGAATACCATGGAGAAGGGCTTGGACAAGGAGGTGCTGGACGAAGAAACGGGACTGACGGTGACCATTGACACGAAGAACGGTTATGCGGAGGTGAATGATGGGGGTACAGATGGTGAGTATATGTCGGCCTGCTACTGGAACCGTAGCAACGGCCATAAGTTGCTGGCCATCAACATGGGCAAGCCCACCGACCCATTCATTGACTTTGCCTGCTTCTACGACTATGACCCTCAGACGAAGACGTTGACTCCCGAGCCTGACATCTTGGAGGGGTACCGATGGAGCGACAGGGAACCTAATACGCAAATTTTCTGCAAGTTGCCTAAACAGGGTAAGGAGGTGATTGTGGAAGAATGGACTGAAGATGGCCCCGTGCATCATGTGTTTGCCTGGGATGGCATGAAACCGTCATTTGTAGGCACGGAACCTTATGAATATGAATGGGAAAAGATTCCGGTGAAATTTGAGGGTGAGAAACCCACGATCAAGGATTTCCTGACGGCTTTGCTGAGTCAAGATGAAGTGGGAGAGGGCTTCGCTGGGATGATGGATGCTTGGGAGTTCTACCGGAATGGCATGAAGCTGATGCCTGGCGACGACCTGATTGTGGATACACAGAACGGGTATATAGGCTATGAGAGCATTGAGGATGAAACGGATCGCTTGGTGAACGAGTGCTGCATGTGGAACTTCACCGACCCCAATCGCATCCTGGTGGCTCTGTCTCACAGTTACTTCAGGAACGGAAAGGCCATCATGGGACAGTACTCTGGGGTGCAGTTCTATATCTTTGACAAGAATACGAATATAATGACGTTCGCCTATGCCGTTGACCTTGGGGCTGAGATGGATGACATTCCAGAAGGTGCCAAGGGTGTGGCCTATGCGTTGCCTCGCACGGGCAAGAGCATTGTCTATACCATCTATTTTGAGGATAAGGAGAAGATGGAGAAACGCATTACGTGGAACGGGTCGAAATTCGTGAAAGAATGACGTGACCACGTGACAACGTGACAAATAAAAATACGTGTAGCACGGCCTCACGGTCATGCTACACAACTTTAATCAATAATAAAAATTTGAACTAATGAATGAATTAATTTAATGTTGAAGTAAAACAATATAATCTAAGGGAACTTATTCCGTTTCGTAAACCACCTTGTTCTCTTCCTCCTTGCATTCGTGCTTCTCGCGCACCACTTTCTCGCCTTCCTGTTAAGGTGATTTTCTTCATTTTTCGTAACATTGATTTTTTCGGTTGCAATTTTACGGATAATTTTTCAATTATGCAAGAAATTGAGGGGATGATTTGAAAAAATGTGTTATCTTTGCGGGCGTTATATAATAGGCATTATGAAAAAGGTATTATCGTTTATTGTGTTTTTGATGCTGTGCAGCATGGGAACAACGGTGCATGCACAGGATGAAGTGGAGGCTACGCTTAAGGCTGATGTGGTGAGCCAGTTCATTTGGCGAGGCTTGGATAACGGACATGTGAGTCTTCAGCCCACGTTTGGAATTGCCTGGAAAGGACTGAGCGTTTCGGCTTGGGGGAATGTGGGGATTACCGACTCGAAGGATGCCACGGAGATAGATTTGGAACTGAGTTACACGATAGGTGGGTTGACGTTGAGGGTCACGGACTATTGGACGGATGACAATCCTAAATATTTTGATTACCACACCGATACTACCGCTCATTACTTTGAAGGGGGAGTGGGGTATGACTTTGGTGTGCTGAGTCTGTCGTGGCAAACCATCTTTGCCGGTTGCGACCTGCAAGAAACGAGTGGGAAAAGGGCTTTTTCATCTTATGCTGAGGTGGTGGTGCCCTTCAACCTGGCTACTTGCCAATGGGAGGCCACTGTAGGTGCTGTGCCCTTTAAGTCGGACTTCTACTCGACGAATGGCTTCAGGGTGACGAACCTGAGTCTGAAGGCTACCAAGGACTTGCAGATATCAGAAAAGTTTGCCTTGCCTTTGTTTGGCCAGTTGGTGGCCAACCCAAATGCAAGGAAGATGTTCTTTGTTTTTGGATTGACGATTGGAATTTAAGGTATGGATTTAACTAATAGGAGTTAAGAAGATGGAAATGAAGACGATTGACAGGTGGAAATTAGTGGCTATGGCATGGCTCTGTGCCGTGCTGGTTGCCTGCTCGGTGGACGATGATCCAACAGTGCCTTATAACCCGGAGGATGTAAATCCCCCACATACTGAGGCGGTGAACGAGTTGATAAAGATTTGTGAAACTAACTCGGAGGTGAAGCAACTGTTGGAGCATGCCATCAGGCAAGCCAAGGAAATCAACCCCGATGTGAAATACAACCCAGCCCAGACGCTGGATGAGTTTTTCACCTTCATTGACTGGAACATACGCGCCCTGCCTTGGGATGTGATGACAGGCTTGATTGCCGATCACCCCAGTCTTTACTCCCGTGTGGACCAAGGAGTAGGGTACTTCTGGTTTGTGGTGGACCAGCCATTGGACGAACTGAAGGATAGGGGATTCTTCTATCCGACGGTGGAGTTTGTGGAACCATTTGCCTCATGGCTGACTACCTATGCCAATTCGTGGGGTGACTGGCTTTCCACTTCAGATAGCTGGAATTCCACTTATTACGATATGGTGGCCAATGATGCTGATTGGGGTCTGACTGAAGGATGGTATGGCAAGTCTAACATCTGGCATTCGTTCAACGACTTCTTCGCAAGGGAATTGGTGAGCCCCGACATGAGACCCATCGACCCTGTGGCAGAATTGGTGTCGCCAGTTGACTCTTGGCCGAAAGCCACTTGGGATATTGACGACAACAACCAGTTGCTCTATCCCGACGATGTGAACATCAAGACTGCCAAGTTCTCCGACATTGCCGACTTGATTGGTCAGGACAGCAAATACAAGGAAGCATTCGCTGGCGGTACGCTTACCCATACCTTCCTGGATGTGAATGACTACCATCATTACCACGCCCCAGTGGAAGGCAAGCTGGTGGAGCTTCGCACCATTCCTGGAGTGGCTGCCGGTGGTGGCTATACCCTGTGGGACAATGATTCCAAACGTTATTATTACGTGAACGACATGGGCTTCCAGATGGTGGAGACGCGTGCCTGTGCCATCATAGAGACCGAGGATTATGGCTTGGTGGCCATGCTTCCTGTGGGCATGTCACAAATCTGCAGTGTGAACTGGATTAACAGTTTGAAGGTGGGCGACTGGCTCGAGAAGGGCGACGAGATGGGGTATTTCCTCTTTGGTGGTTCAGACGTGGTGATGATCTTCCAAAAAGGTGTGGAGGTCTCACTGATGATTACCTCTGATGGCGAGGGTGGTTATGAACACCTCCTGATGGGTGAAGCTTATGCCAGACTGACTAAACGTTGATTCATCTATGAGATTACCGAGGATACTCAATAACTCCATGACTACGCGCACCACCTTGCTGATGGTGCTTTTGGTGGCATTTATCCTGTTGCCCGGTGGCATCTGGCAATTGCAACATGTGAGAACCGCACTGGAGGAAGAGGCTGTCAGGGTGGCGAACAAATCAATGGGCAGAGCCCTTGAGATGATTGAAAACCGCATTGCCAATGTGGAGACGGCAGTGGGAACGGCTGCTTCGTATGCCGACATCATGGCTCCCTACAAAGATAAAGCCTTGTCGATGTTGGAACGTTTGATTCTGTGTAACAACGACATAGCTGCTGTAACCTTGTTGTACAAAGAAGACTACTTCAAGGAAGAGGGTAGGTATTATGCACCATCCATCTCGAAAGATCCCGAAACAGGGGAGCTGACAGTGGAAGAAATAGGTGGCCCAGAAAATGATTTCTGCTACCTAGAAACCGACAGTAACTGGATATATACCAATCTGTTAGAGCGTGGATACTGGTGTTTGCCATACATTGACTCGATGGCTACCTATAGAGCAATGGTTACCTATTCTGTGCCTTTGAAGAACAAGGAGGATGATATTTATGCCGTGCTCTGTGCCGACGTTGATTTGAACTGGGTGAGGAATCTGGTGGAGAATGCCAAACCATACGACTATGCGGAAGTGAAGGTGATGAGTAGAGACGGGCAATCGATTTACAATACGATTGTTACAGAAAGGAAAAAGGGTGTGTTTTTCACGGGTAATGTGGACCGTGTGCTATGGGAGGTCTCCTTTAATTTGCCTGTGAATAAGGTGCTTGAGAATGCCATCGCTCAACAGAGAAGCATGATGGTTATTTTGCTCATTCTGTTGGTGGTGATTTCTGTGGGTCTGTATTATGTGCTGAAGATTCAGATTTGGCCCATCAAGGAGTTGGCTAAATCGTCTCTACAAGTGGCAAAGGGTGACTTCTCTACGGTTTTGCCAAGCATCAACACGAACGATGAGATTGGGCAGTTGCGCGACTCATTCGAGGTGATGCAGGTGTCGCTTGCCAATTATGTGGAGGAATTGAAGGATACAACTGCCAGCAAGGCAAGTATAGAGAGTGAGTTGCGCATTGCCAGTGACATTCAGATGGCGATGTTGCCGAAGAAGCATCCACCCTATCCTGAGCGAAACGATTTGGATGTGTATGGCTCACTGACACCAGCCAAGGCCGTGGGTGGCGACTTGTTCGACCATTTTATAAGAAACGGGAGACTGTTCTTCTGCATTGGCGATGTGAGTGGCAAAGGTGTGCCTGCCTCACTGGTGATGTCGGTTGCCAGGGCATTGTTCCGTTCGGCCGGTTATCATGTGGAATCGCCATCGATGATCATCAAGCACATCAATGGAGCCATAGCTGAACAGAACGATACCAACATGTTTGTGACCATGTTTGTGGGTGTGTTGGATTTGGCAACGGGTCTGTTGCAATATAGCAATGCCGGGCATGACGCTCCGTTGCTGATGAGGAAAGACGTGAATTTCTTGCCTGTTGATCCGAACATGCCTGTGGGCTTGTTCCCCGACATGGAGTGTGAGGTGCAGGAGATTCAGTTGGAGCCAGGCTCACTGTTGTTCCTCTATACCGATGGCTTGAATGAGGCGGAGAACCTGAACCACGAGCAGTTTGGTGAGGATAGGATGGTGGCAAAAGCCGAACAAGAGATCGAGGAAGCAAACGGTGAGGGATTGAAACCAAAGGTGGTGGTTAACGAGATGATTAAGGCCGTTGCTGAATTTGTAGGGGAGGCTGAACAGAGTGATGACCTTACCATGTTGGCCATCAGTTATCTGAAGGAATAAAATGAGAGGGGAGTGAAAACTCCCCTCAATTATTTTATAAGCCCTCTGTTTTAGGGGCTTTTTTTATACCCTGTATAGAAGACCGTTTCGGAGGTCATCGAGGGCGGTTTCCTTGATTCTTACGTGCAGTTTCTTGCCTGTGGCATTGAATGGAATCTGTGCCACGAAACGATAGAAACGGGGACGCTTGAAGTTGGCGATGTTCGGACTTTCCTTGCAATATTCATCCAACTCTTCTGGGGTCAGACTCATGTCGTCGCGCACGATGTAGGCGGTGACAATCTGGCCTCGCATCTTATCGGGCACGGAGGTCACGATGCAATCCTTCACCTTGGGATGCATGTTCAGCACTCCTTCTACCTCAGTGGGGTAGATGTTCTCGCCAGAAGAGATTATCATATCGTCCTTACGTCCCACGATGGTGATGAACTGGTTCTTATCCCAGGTTGCCAGGTCGTTGGTATAGATGAAGCCATTGGCATATTTGCGGTCGGTTTCACCCACATTGTTGGCATATTTGTAAGGCGACTTGGCAGGAGAGCTGATGATTACTTCGCCCACCTCAACGCCATCCTTCTCGGCCAGGTCGTTGGGTTCTGCGCGACGGTCGTCGTAGATCTTCACCACACGCACATCGTCGTCCACACACGAAGCACCTGCCGTGCCTGCATTCTCGGGCAAGTCGAACGGGCGCAGGAAGGTGTTCCAGAAGGTTTCTGTGGTGCCATACCCATTATATATATTAGGTGTAAGCACATGCTGATAACGGATGCAAGCCGAACGCTCCAACGGGCTACCCATGGTGACAATGCCCTTCAAGGCACTGATGTCGTAGCCCTTACGCTCCTGGTTGTCGGCCAATTCCTCTAAGACGGTAGGAACGCCAACGATGAACGAAATCTTGTACTGTCCCACATACTTCAAGGTGATCTCAGCATTGAACTTGCTCATCACCACGATGGTAGCGCCTGCATAGAAAGCAGGACAGGGACCTGCACAGTGCAAACCACCACGATGGAACCAAGGGGTGGTGTTCATGGTCACATCCCTATAGTTCATGGGGAAGTGGATCATCACATCGTGGGCAGACAACACCTCGTTGATGCTGGTGAGGGGCACAGCCTTGGGGAAGCCTGTGGTGCCCGAAGTATAGAGTCGTGTGGTTTCATCATAGATGTTATAATCGTACGGGAACACAGGCTCTTTCGCGTTTTTGTGGAAGGTATAGTCCTTGTATGAAGACACTTTGTTGTCGGTTTTCCCATCCACCACAATCAGTCGTTTTGGCTGATGCTTCGTCATCTTAAGTGCCTCGAGCACATCGTCTCTGTTGGCTTCGTTGAAGATGATTGCCATAGGCTTGGAATCATCGATGTTGAAAGCCAATTCACCTGGCTTAAGTCGGAAATTCACCGGACAGCAAACGGCATGGCTCTTGTGAGCAGCCACGTAGGCGAAGGCGAATTCAGGGCAATTCACCAATTGCAACATGATGACATCACCTTTCTTCAGTCCATCGAATATCAGAGAGTTACAAAGCTTATTACATTCTTGATTCAACTCGGCATAAGTCCACTTGCGATTGCTCTCAGGATCGATCATCGCCAGTTTGTCGCCATAGCGTCTAACGTTACGCATAAAGCCTTCTATCCATGTATATCGGCTTTCAAAAATTGTTCTAAAATCTGTCATTTCATTTTTTTTTCTGTATTTCGATGCAAAGGTAATAAAAAATGCTTATATTTGCATATTAAAACAAAGAATGTAGTAGAATTATTATGGCAGTAAAGATTTTAAGTGTAGATGACGAGCTTGATCTCGAGTTGTTATTGACCCTATATTTTAGGAGGAAGATCCGTAAGGGCGAGTATGAATTTTTCTTCGCACACAATGGTATTGAGGCACTTAGGGTGATGCTGGAGCAACCAGACATGGACATCATCCTGAGTGATATCAACATGCCGGAGATGGACGGACTGACCTTGCTGACAAAGATTAACGAGTTGAGAAATCCCGCCTTGAAGTGCATCATGGTGTCGGCATACGGTGACATGGGCAACATACGCGCGGCCATGAACAACGGCGCGTTTGACTTTGCCACGAAGCCCATTGACCTGGATGACCTGAGTTTGACAATCGAGAAGGCTATTGAGCAGATCAATTTCGTGAAGAACTCGCAAAAGGAGCATAACCAGTTGGAGATGATCAAGACCGACTTGGCGGTGGCGGCTGAGATTCAGCAAGCCATCTTGCCGAAGGAACGACCTGAGTTTGCGAATTGCGAAGGTAAGTTCGACTTGGCACAGGTGATGATTCCAGCCAAGGACATTGGTGGTGACTTCTATGATTTCTTCCAGATAGACGATGAGCGTATGGGCATGGTGATGGCCGATGTGAGTGGCAAGGGTATTCCTGCTGCCATCTTCATGGCCGTAAGCCGTACGATGATACATATCAGCGGTTTGCAATGCGACTATACGGCGGCCGATTGTATGCGCTTGAGCAACCAGATGCTCTGCAAGGAGAGTGCCGACAATATGTTTGTGACCGTGTTCTATGCCATCTATAACGTAAAGACCGGTGAGATAAACTTCTGTAATGCAGGACACAATCCTCCTTACATCTTGCGCAAGGACGGAAAGGTGGAAAGATTGCCAAACAGCCAGACTGGTATGCTGGGTGTGTTCGACTTCTTTGAGTTCAACGACGAATACGTCAAGCTGGAGGAGGGGGACATGCTGATGATGTACACCGATGGCGTGGACGAGGCATGCAATGAAAAGAGCGAGGAATTTACCGACGAACGCCTGGAACAGACGCTTCAGGACAGCGGTGGACTGACTTGCCAGGAAAGCGTTGACAAGATGTTGGCAAGTGTTCGCGCGTTTACGGGGGAGGCTCCTCAGAGTGATGACATTACGATAATGAGCTTGAAGAGACTTTGAAGCTGAATAAGAACATATTGATCTATGCCACACTGGCTCTGTTGGGGCTCGGTGGTGCTTATTGGATAGGATATAATGCCAATCCCAGTAACAACGAGGAACTGAAGGCTCAGCTGAAAGACCTGACAGAGAAGGAGAAACGCAGTGCCATAGAGCGAAGCATCAGCTCCCAGATGCAGGAGATAGCCTATCAGCAGAAAGACATATCTGACCGTCAACGTGAGGAAGCCGTGCAACAGACACGCATTGCCAACGAGATGCGACAACAGGCCGAGGTGGAACGACGCAATGCCCAAGAGGCGGAGCGGAATGCCTTGGAATCGGAGCACAAGGCTGTGGAAGCTTCACATCTGGCTGAAAGTCAGCGAGAACTGGCAGAACAGCAACGAGAGGAAGCGGTGTTTGCCCGTAGTGTGGCCGACACATTGAACTATCTGACGTTGGCCCGATCACTGGCTTCTGAGGCTGTGATGCAGGAGAATATCGACAATCATGAGTTGGCCACATTGCTGGCTTATACCTCTTACATTTTTACGGAAAGATTCAATGGTGACGTGTATAACTCGGGTCTTTTTGACGCCATGTCGTTGACCAGTAGGGCCAACCAGACTTGGAAGGTGCTGAATGGAGCTGCCATGAAGATTGAGCAGTATGAGTCGGATGAGACCCGATATCTCTGCATCAGCACCTACGGGGAACTGTATGAGTTCAGGTATCAGAATGGCGAACTTACCCCGAAGTTGCTTTTCAGCAATAAGGACTATGATTTACGTGATTTCCAGTTGTTCCCCAATGGCATGATCTATGTGGTGAGCCGCTCGGGTGAATTGTTGATGTTCAACCCTAACGGTTCGTTCATATCGCTACCTATCCCTAATGCGATTCATCCTTTTCGCCTGTTTTCCAGAAACAATACCGAATTGATTGTGGTGGCGGAAAATGGTGTGTTCATCATTGAACAGGGTAACCTTAAACTGGATCAAACCGTCCTTGTTGACAATCCCATCAACATCGTGGGCCGTAGGGGGAGAGATCTGATGTTGTTCAACAAGACGAATGTTGTGCAGGTGCTGAATATGGATGATCTGAGTTTGAAGACCGAGACACTTCCATTCAGTGAGCAGGTGTATTCGTATAACAGTATTCAACAATATGGTATGCAGATATATGGCACCATTGATGGCGTGACGATAATAGAGGATAAAGAGGGAAAACTCAACAGATTGGAGGGACATCAGTCAAGGGTGTCGAGAATTTCGTGGGTATATAAAGACCTCAACCTTAGGATACAGGAGAACATGATCATTACCAGTAGTTATGACGGAACCATCAAGCTTTGGGACTGGCAAACCAATAGAATAGAACCCATCAATGTGTTTAATTCGGATGCATGGGTGGTGTGCTACCGCTTCGAGAATTCAGGTAATTACATTTGGTCGGGCGGACAAAATGGTACCTTATCCCGTACCATCCTCTCCATACCATTGATGGCAGAGGAGATCAAGAAATCGCTCAAGCGTGACTTTACACCTGAAGAGTGGGCATACTATATAGGCAATAACATTCCATACGAATCATTTATAGGCAAGTAAACATGAAAATCATCTCACACATATTGGCTTTCATGGCGTTGGCGCTTGTTTCGTTGCAAGCAGGGGCACAGGGCTTGCCTTTTGTCCGCAACTTCTCTGCTGATGACTACGAGGCGCATAACCGCAACTTCGACATTCTGGCAGAAAAGGGAGAGGGGGTGGTGTATGTGGCCAATTTCGAGGGCTTGTTGATATACGACAATGCTACCTGGGACATCAAGCATACGCCTGGCATCACCCGACTGACCAAGGTGTTTCAAGATAGTAGAGGTACCATCTGGGTAGGTGGCTACAACTACATAGGTTATCTGGATTATACCCTTGAACAAGACATGCAGTTGATGGGCTTGGAGAATGTGGACGACTTCCGAGGGGAGGTTAACAAAATCTGGGAAGAAGGCGGAACCGTGTTCTTCAGCACTGTGTCAGGAAATGTGTTTAAGATAGAGGGGGAAAGGTTTGTGGAATCAAAGACTGCCATTCCAGAAGAGATTCTGGCGGATGGTGTGAATGATCGCCTGGAACTTTCTCCTGGCTTCTGGGCAGAGGCCACAGATGGTAGTGGTATGCGATTTAAGGATGGCGATGGCAACGTGATTTTCACCTACAACGAGGATAATGGACTGATCAGTAACAAAGTGACTGCCATTACCTATGACGGATACGGTATTCTATGGGGTGCCACCGACAATGGTGTGTTTGCCATGATGGTGCCATCGGCTTACACTCATTTTTCCCCATCGGAAGGATTGAGGGGTGAGGTGATCTCGATGAGTTGGTATAATGACGAACTCTATGTGGGCACGATGTCCGGTCTATACCGAAAGAATGGTACCCGGTTTGAGAATGTGCCAGGCATCAATTATGGTTGTTGGGCCATCTGTCAACGTGGCGATGCCTTGTTGGCTGCCACTTCCAATGGCGTGTATCGCCTCAGAGGTGGGAAGGTGGAACAGTTGACAACCGCCAGTACGACGGCCTTGTTGCTTGGAGAGAATGGCTTCTATAGTGGTGAGATTGATGCCGTGTATTTCAATACGCGTAATGGAGATCATACAAAAGTGGCTGATTTGGAGAATGTTACCTCCATGCATGTAGATGATGATGGAGTGACGTGGATACGCAACATCTATGGAGTGGTGTGGCGTAGCAATGGCAGTGGGGGCTTTGAACCTTATGCGGAAGACGACGAGTTGGCTACCTATATCTATTATAAGGGAGAGGTAACGGTGGTGAATGCCAACGCAGAGGAACCCTTCCCATATCCAGGATTCTCGTATGCTGATGACCAAGGTGTGCTGTGGTTGACCGACAATGAAGGCAAGAACATATATGCCTATAAGGACGGGCAACGGATGGAGGAGTTTGAGCCCGTGTTGGAACCTTTGCACAACTATACCTTGAGGGCCATGTTGGTGCATGATGGACTGATGTGGATAGGTGGTGGCTTCGGACTGGTGGCACTGGACATTACCCGCCCAGACCCCTTGCTGACCAGTGAGAACGACTTGGACATCTGCTCGGTAAGACTGGGTGACATGACCATGATCTGGGGTGGTTTTGGCGATCCTCCTGCCAGCTTGCGTAGTCTGTCGAGTGATGACAGGCACCTTCGTTTCACTTATGCCTTGAACTTTGAATCGTTGGTGGGACAGACGCTCTACCGATACAGACTGAACAAAAACAACTGGACACCTTGGTCGGAGAACCATCTGACTGAGTTTGTGAACCTGTCGTATGGCAGTTACACTTTGAGTGTCCAGGCTATGGATGCCAAGGGAATGATCTGGGATACAGAACCGTTGGAATTCAGCATCAAGTATCCCTTCTACCTGAAGTGGTATATGTTCCTGTTCGATGGCTTGCTGTTTCTGGGATTGGTGATGATGGTGGCCCGATGGCGTACCTATAGGTTGGAGCAGGAAAAGCTGCGTTTGGAGGGCATCGTGCAAGAGCGTACGGCCGAGGTGGTGCAACAACGTGACGAGATATCCAAGCAGAAGGACGAGATTGAGGAGAAATCGGCCAGCCTGGAGAAAGCCCTTGATGACTTGGAACAGGCACAAAGCAAGCTGATTCGTCAGGAAAAGATGGCTACGGCCGGTAAGCTGACGCAGGGCTTGATTGACCGTATCTTGAACCCGATGAACTACATCAACAACTTCTCGAAACTGTCGAGTGGTTTGATTAAGGACTTGAAAGCCAATATCGAGGACGAGGAGGACAACATGGATCAAGAGAACTTTGAAGACACGATGGATGTGCTCGACATGCTGACCCAGAATCTGGAGAAGGTGGAACAACACGGATTGAACACCTCGCGTATCTTGAAGGCAATGGAGGAAATCCTGAAAGAACAAACGGGAGGCATGCAGGAGATGAACCTGGTGGAACTCATACGTCAGAACTTCGAGATGCTGAAAAAGTATTACGATAAGGATATCGCTCAAAGCAATATCGTGACAAAGTTAAATTGTGACTATGAGAAGCTGATGATAAAGGGCAACAACGAGCAGTTGACCAAGACACTCATTCACATCATGAGAAACAGTATCTACTCGCTGGCCAAGAAGAAAAAACAACAGCCTACCTTTAGTCCTGAATTGAATGTAAGCGTGAAGAAGCAGGAGAATAAGGTCTCCATCAGTGTGCATGACAATGGCATGGGCATTGAGAATACTATTATAGACAAGATATTCGACCCCTTCTTCACCACCAAGACCACTGCCGAAGCGGCCGGTGTGGGCTTGTATCTGTGTCACGACATCATCCAGTCGCATGGTGGCACCATACTTGTGGCTTCTGAGAAGGACAAGTATGCTGAGTTTACTGTAGAATTGCCCTTGCTGGCGGATAACGCGAATAAGGGGCAGGATAATGATAATTGAAAACGAAAAACAACAACAGATATGGAAACGCAGAATCAAGAATTGGAATCACTGAAGCAGCAGTTGAAACAACAGGAGAAGTTGGCTTCATTGGGAATGTTGAGTGCTGGCATTGCCCACGAGATACAGAATCCCTTGAATTTCGTGATAAATTTCAGTAAGATGTCTGACAAACTGTTGAAAGACCTGACTGAGGTGGTGGAAGACAACGAAGACAAGCTGGAGGATGCCGACCGCGAGGAGATAGAAGACATCGTGGCCGACCTGAAGGAGAATATGGCGAAGATTGTGGAGCATGGCGAAAGGGCTATCAGCATCATCCAAGGCATTCTGCTTGTTTCAAGAGGCAAGGAGGGTGAGTTCATTCCCTCCAACATTGGCCGTATCACCAAGGAATATGTGTGGTTGTCGTATCATGCCATGCGTGCCAACAACAAGAATTTCAATATTGCCATTCACGAGGACTATCAAGCTGATATCCCGATGATTATGGTGATACCTCAAGACATCAGTAGGGCGGTGCTGAATGTGGCGAACAACGCTTGCTATTCAGTGTGGAAGAAAGCACAGGATACCGATGGCAATTATGCACCTTCGATGGATGTGAAGGTTTCGTATGACGGTAAGGATGTGCGCATCATGATCAAGGACAATGGTGTGGGAATGAGCGAGGAGGTGAAGAAACGCCTGTACGACAATTTCTTCACCACAAAGCCTATAGGCAAGGGCACTGGTCTGGGCATGGGCATCACACGCGACATCATAGAGAACCATCATCATGGACGCATCGAACTGGACACGAAAGAGGGAGAATATGCGTGTTTCACCTTTATCATACCCGCTAGGCTAAAATGAAAAGGCTACTCATATATATATATATGGTGTGTCTGTGCCTGTCGGCTTGGTCGCAGACATTGAACGATGAACGATCCATCTACAACGAGGCGGAAGCTGCCTATAGCATCGGACGTCTGGAAAGGGTGGAGGAGTTGCTCGGTGAGAACGTCGGCTCCTTGAAGGGCACGTTGAAGCAGAGCGCCTATCGCTTGCTTGCCCTTGCCAAACTGGGTCTTGACCAGGATGTGGAGGCCGAACAGTATGTGAGAAGTCTGTTGACCGAGAACCCTTATTATAGCACTGTTCCCGATGATCCTCAACGTTTTATCGATATGGTGGAGGACATAAAGGGTGGCATGGGTGGAACCATTACCACCGCCTCCAGTCAGGCGGAAAGCTTGTCAGAGGTGCCTGTGCCTACCACACTTATCACGTCGGAGATGATTCGCAACAGTGGGGCTAGAAACCTGCAGGAGGTGTTGGCGGCCTATGTGCCAGGCATGCACATTGTGGATTGTAATGACGACATCAACATTGCCATGCGAGGCATCTACAGTAATACGCAGGAAAAGATACTGATCATGCTCAACGGGCATCGTCTGAACAGTTATACCACCAATACGGCAGCTCCTGATTTCAGCTTGAGCCTGGAAAAGGTGAAGCAGATAGAGGTGTTGCGTGGTCCTGCATCGTCGCTCTATGGTGGTGTGGCATTGACGGCCGTGGTGAACATCATTACCTGGAATGGTGCCGACCTGGATGGATTTTTGGTGAAAGCTGCAGGTGGTAATCATGGACAGGCAAGGGCTGACATGTTGTTTGGTAAGCGTTATTTCGACCTTGATGTGCTGACGTGGGCAAGTTTCTATACCAATAAGGGAGACCGTATAGGTATTCCGGAAGACAGATTGGATAAAACCATCTATGGTTTTCCCATTGACCATATCCGCATTGGGCGCGTGGGCGACAAGCCTACCCACGACTTTGGCATTCAGTTGGGTTGGAAAGGCTGGCAATTCATGTACGACAGTCATTTCTCCCAGATAGTGTCTCCTTATACCCTGAGTACGTTGGCCTTGTCGTACGACCGTGAAGCCTATCGTTCGTTCAACAGCATCAAGCCCAGCTATGCCACTGCATCGACGCATGCCGACTTGAGCTATTCGCGTCAACTGGGTAACTTCCACTTTAAACTCAGCGCTACCTACGATAAGTCTGACATAACTCGCTATCAAGTGGTGAGCGACGATGTGATGCCTGATTTGGGTAAAGCATTGGAGTTGCCTGAACAAATGGCAGTTGTTTTTGAACACTATGGAGGCATCTCTCGTTATGTGAATGGCCAAGAGCAGGATTTTGGCTTCCAGCTGAAAGGCGACTATGCCTATAAATTTGGGAAGGACCATAAGGGAACCATAGGTTTTGGTACGGAATACAATCATTTCCAGTTGGATGACTTCAGCTATCAGATTGGCTACAATTATGTGAGTACGTTCGGTGAAGATCCTACCATTCGTGAAATCGGTAAGGGACACGAGAACAGTTCTAACGTTTATCTGCAGTTGAAGCATCAGTGGAAGTCGTTCATTTTCAATGCAGGTGTGCGTTACGACCACAAGGAGCGCTATGATAAATCCGTAGTAGATGAGTTGTCTCCACGTATTGCCCTGATTCTGCTTCGTCCCAAGTGGAATGTAAAGTTCAGCTACTCGAAGGCGTTTGTGGATGCACCCTATATCTATCGCAAGGCCAACATGTTGTCGTCTGTCATGAGTTCGGATCCAGATGCTGAACCTTATGAACTGTCGCCGGAAAGGACCCACTCCCTGCAGCTCTCCTTCTCAGGTACCAATTGGGGAAAGGGCTTCAATTTTGAGATCAACGGTTTCTACAACAATAGTACCGACTTGATTATGACGCATGTAATGGATTACATGAATGCCGGTAGGAACAAGACGATAGGTGTTGAGCTGATGGCCAACTATAAGATACCTCGCTTTACGGTTGATTTCAACTTGACCTGGTTGAAAACCTATAAGGCCAATCTGATGGGTGTCGATTTGGGAGAGATGGCGGAAATGGCTAACTTTACAACAGACATCAACGATAACAACAATACACCCCACATCATGTCGAATGCCATCTTGAGTTGGCAGGCTACCAAAAGGCTGAAGTTGCATACCCACTTGTTGTTTGAGGGTAAGCAATCGTCCTATAACACCGACCTTGTCAGGCTCTTGCAAATCAAGAACTACATTGAAATATCCAATCAGTATTATGAAGCAGGTGATATGGAGCAAGCAATTGCTTGGGCACAACAGGCTATCGATACGATAAGTCTCTTGATTTCCAAAAAGGACATGTCGCCCCGTGCCATCGTCAATGTGGGAGCCGAGTATAAGATAGGCAACCTGACATTTGGGGTCAATGTTCATAACCTCTTCGGAACACGTTATAACCGTAGTGGTATGAATACCAACATCATCCGTCAGCAAGGCCGATGGTTCATGTTTGATGTGGCCTACAGTTTTTGATGATATCTTTAACTATGGAGAATGATAAGAAACAGATTACCTTTGTTGTCAATCCCATTTCTGGCACCCAGGAAAAGGAACAGATAGTGGGACTCATCAACGATTATGTAGATAAAGATAAATACACTTCTGAGGTGGTCTATACCGAGTATGCAGGTCATGCTCAGAAAATAGCCAGTGAGTGTGCTAAGAAGAGACACTTTGCCGTTGTGGCCGTAGGAGGTGATGGCACCGTGAACGAGATTGCCCGTTCACTGACGCATACCCATACGGCTTTGGGCATCATTCCTTGTGGTTCGGGGAATGGATTGGCGCGTCATCTGCAGATTGGCTTGACGCCCAAGAAAGCATTGGAGGTGATCAATGAGGGCTATATTGAACGCATCGACTATGGCACCATCAATCGCAGGAAATTCTTCTGTACCTGTGGGGTAGGCTTCGATGCTTTCGTGAGTTTGAAGTTTGCGGAAGCTGGGAAGCGAGGACTCACCACCTATATCGAACAGTCGCTCAATGCTACGTTGAACTATAAGCCTGAGACTTATCAGGTGACCATCGATGGGAATGAGACCGAGAGCTACGAGGCTTTCCTCATCGCCTGTGGCAATGCTGCCCAGTATGGCAACAATGCCTACATAGCCCCCAAGGCCACACTTACCGACGGCTTGCTGGATGTGACGGTGTTGAATCCCTTCACACCCTTGGATGTACCATCGTTGGCCTTACAGTTGTTTACCAAAACTATCGACCAGAATAGCCACATCAAGACATTCCGTTGCAAGACACTCAAGATCCGCAGGGAGAATCCTGGCGTGGTGCATTATGACGGCGACCCAGTGAAGATGGGCGTTAACTTGGAGGTGAAGATCCACCATGCTGGCTTACAGGTGATTGTTCCTGCCGACGATAGTAAGAACTTCACGGTGTTCGATCGTGCCCAGGAAGTGATTAACGGTATCCGTCAGATGAACGACCATATATTTGAAGGTATTCGTCAGCGAAACAACGAGTTACTGGCTCAGAGCAAGAAACGTTTGAAGGAATTGACGAAACTTTGAAAAATATTTGAAACTTTTTTCGGTTTTTGTATGGTGGATTCAGAAATTTGTATTATCTTTGCATCCGCAAAACCAATCATGGTGCGTTAGTTCAGTTGGTTAGAATACGTGCCTGTCACGCACGCGGTCACGAGATCGAGTCTCGTACGCACCGCATAATAAAAGCTACTCAAATCGAGTAGCTTTTATTTATTTAATAGGTTCTGAAATCATCTGGATACTTGAGGTTCTGGGTAATCTCGCCCCCATACAACCTTACCCAAGAACGGAAACCTGTATCGTCCTGCGTCAGTTCAATGATGCGGGCACCATTGGGCTTCAGGTTATTATACACGGTGTCGCAACCACTGAAGCGACCATACATCAGGAAAATGTCGTTCCACTTCATGGCAAAGTCATCATCGTGGTCGTGACCACAAATCACAGCCTTCATGTCGCCCATTTCCTTCATGGCCACAAACATACCCGAGTTGATGTCGGGGGCACAAGGCTCCTCGCCATAGTTGCCCTTCATGATGCGATGCTTGTCCAACTTGAAGGCATAGCCATATTCGGGTAGGGGGATGTGGAAGAATGAGAGCGCAGGCACGGGCACCCCACCATTCTGTTTGGTAAATTCCTGACTGTGCTGGCGATACCAGTTGATTTCCTCGATGTGGATATAACCCCAACTGTTCTCGAAGCCAGGCAGTTCAGCACGGTTGTTGGAGTCGAAGAGGTAGAACACCCACTGAGGCTTGTCGTCGTTCTCCTTCGAAAGGGTGATGATGTCGTTGCTCACGCCATGCAAGCCTGTAACCGTTGAGTTGATGTTATAGGGCAATGACTTGATCACATCGAATATCTCTTGGCGGGAAAGGTCGAAGTCGCTATCGTGATTGCCCAAGGCAACGGCAAACGGAATCTTACGCTCTGAGATGGGGGCAAAGATCTCGCGCACACTCTTCTCGGCTGGCTTGCCAAAGATGGTGTCACCCGTGTGAATCACCAAATCGGGCTTCTCGGCATCCAACATCTCACACACATTCTTCAGGGCACGCTCAGAACGAGGGTCGTCGGCAATGTAGTGGGTGTCAGTGAGTTGGAGAATCTTGAACTTGCCATTGGGCTTGAAGGTGAAATTCATGAACTTCTCGCCGTTGGTAGTAGCACGGCGTGTGGCCGACATCCCCGAGGCAGGGATGAAACCACTCATGCTCAGCAATGCCGAGTTCTTGATAAACTGGCGACGATTGATCGAATGTTTCTCAGCCATAGTCAATTATTTCTTAGTGCGTTGACGTTGCATCTCCTCCTGTTGCTTCTGCATAGCCTCCAGGCGAGCCTGGAAACCACTCTTACGCATTTCCTTCGGATCCTTCTTGTTAGCCTCCAACTGAGCCAACAGTTTGGCATCATCCGTCGTATATCGCATCCACGCCATCGTGGCCACACTGATCAGGGTACTCAGGAAATAGTAATAGTTCAAACCTGCAGGATAATCGTTCAAGATGAACAGGAAAACCACAGGCATGATGTAGTTCATATACTTCATGGCCGCCATTGAAGGATTGGCACCTGTGTCTTGCATCTTCATGTTGTAGGTCATGTAGAGCAGGTTGGTGACGGTCATCAACAAACAGAACAGACTCAGGTGATTACCCAAGAACGGAATGTTGAAGGGGAACGTCACGATCGAGTCGTAGGTACTCAAGTCGTCTGCCCACAGGAAACTCTGTTGACGCAGCTCGATAGCACTTGGCACAAACAGGAACAACGCCATCAGGATAGGGAACTGGATGAGCATAGGCAAGCATCCACCCATCGGGCTCACCCTATATTGACTGTACATCGTCATGATCTCCTGTTGCTTCTTCATGGCATCGGCCTCATTCGGATATTTGGCATTGATTTCATCCACTTTTGGCTTCAGGGCCTTCATCTTGGCCGACGAGATGTAGGTCTTCCAGGTGGTTGGGAACACCACAATCTTCACAATCAGTGTCATGAAGAACAGCACCAGACCCATGCCCATGCCCAACTTGGTTAGCCAGTCGAACACGTTGATGGTGAAGAACTGGTTGATCCAACGCAAGATAGGCCATCCTAAATAAACCAGTCGCTGCAAGTTCCAATCCTTCTCACGACCATCGTCCAAAGCGGAGAGAATCTTATAGTGGTTAGGACCGAAATAGAAATGCATCTGTGTGGGTTGGTTGCCCGATGGGTCGAACACGGTGTTCATCTCGGCAGCATAGTCCTTGATATAGCCACTGTTACGCTCCTCCATCTTCGAGGTCAGCTTGGCATTCTTGAAGCCAGCATCGCTGATCATCACGGCCGAGAAGAACTGGTTCTTGAAAGCCACCCAAGTAACAGGCTCTTCCACCTCATCGTGGTCTTCACCACTGGCCGACATCTCCTCCACATCGTCTGCGGTCTTGTAGGTGAGCTGGGCAAGACGGTTCTCGTAGGTGTAACCTTTCTCGATTTGGCGAGCCCTCTGCTTCCATTCAATGTCGATGTGGTTGGTAGAAGAAGCCAACTTGCCATTCATGCCCACTGCCTGGATGTCGAAATCCACCAAGTAGGTGTCATCGTGCATGGTATAGGTGAAATCCACATAGCTCTCAGGAGAAGCTTGCAGACGCATGGTCACCGCATTGGCACTCTGATTCACGGGGGTGAAGTAGTAGTCACGGGTTTCCATCACCCCTTGTGAGTTGTACAACAAGTAGTTAAGCGACACGTCCTTGTCTTCGAAAAGCGTTACGGGTGTCACCTTATCTTGACTCATATACTCCTTCAACGTCACCGAGTAGAGACTTCCACCCAGGGTGTTGAGCGTGAGTTTCGCCAGATTGTTCTCGATGCTCACCTGCTGCTCGGTGCCTTGTGTAGCACTGAAAAACAGTGAGGTAGAGTCCTTGGCAGCCGTTGCCCGCTCGTTGATGAGAGCCGCTTCTGCCTTGGCTTGCAATTCTTCAGCACGTTTTTGAACCTGTGCGATAGAGTCATAATACTGTTGCTGTGCGGCAAGCTGTTCTTGTGACGGACGGCTCAGGTAACTGAAAACAATCAGCACAAGAAAGATAAGCGCCATGCCGGTAATGGTATTTTTGTCCATTTTCTTTATCCCTTTTTATTTATTAAATATAGGTATGTAAAGTCGCTTTTCACGAATTTAGGTGCAAAAGTAATAAAATAAGAGCGAAGTGCCTAAAGAAAGGCGATTTTTTTCGATATTCTTGCTTGATAAAGTTATTTGCATTATCTTTGCATGTAGAAATAAGCATTTTTTAAAGCAGTAGAACGATGAAAAAGAGATATATCACTTTGTTGCTTCTGTGCACAATGCTGTCAGTCTCATCGGGTTGGGCTGGTAATGCCATTACAGAAGACAGTCAGACGCCATCGATGCCGTCAAAAAACGATTCGTTATCCGAGGTTATGGCCAAATATTTCTTTGTGCGCAAAACTCCTACGGAGAAGAAGAATGTGTTCCTCAACGATACCATTTCCTATCTTTACGAGCAATATTTTGCCCAGTTGGATTCATTGAATGATCCCAACACGCCTGCCAGATACATTGCGACGGATCCCGACTATTACAGACTGTTTGTGCCAACCACTTATTATAGGTCATCAATAGGGCAACTGTCCACCGTCGAGACCGATGCCATATTCCCTGACAAATCGATGGATGTGGCTCGTAAAACCTTGCCAGTAGATGACAATCAGTACACCACAAAAAGTCGTGTAAATAAAGTGGTTGATAAAGCTTTGTTAAATTTATACTTGAATAGTCCAGAGCTGATATACTTTACGGAAAACGAGCTGGATGCAGTGTCGGTTTTTGTGGATAACATTGCCTCGGAAGAAGACACCAATGCGGCGAATGTGAAGAGCAACATGATGGATGTGCTCACCGATACATCACCGTTGGAATTGGAGCAGCAAGCCGAGGTGGAGGTGCGTAAGCCTGAGTTCTGGAAGTTTTCCGGCAACAGTTCGTTGCAATTCTCACAACATTACCTTTCCGACAACTGGTATAAGGGTGGTGAGAGCAGTGTGTCGCTGATTGGTACCTTGCAACTCTCTGCCAACTACAACGACAAGGAGAAGGTGCAATGGGAGAATCTGTTAGACGCCAAGTTGGGCTTGGCATCCACACCCTCCGATCAGGTGCACGATTACCTGACGAATACCGATCAGTTGCGCATTTTCAGTAAGTTGGGCATCCAGGCTGCCAAGAACTGGTACTACACCATATCCGCCGAGTTCAAGACCCAGTTCATCAATGGTTACAAGGCCAATAACCCCACCTTGATATCAACCTTCATGGCTCCTGCCGACCTGACGGTGGCTCTTGGTATGGACTTCAAGAAAAAGACCAATAAATATGCCTTTTCTTTGCTGTTGGCACCCTTGAACTGGACCATGCGTTACATCGGAAGCAGCGAAGTGGACGAAACCACCTACGGCTTGAAAGAGGGCAAGAGCGTGAAGCATAACTTCGGTTCTGAAATCCAGCCCACCTTGTCGTGGACGATTGCCAAGAACATCACGTTCGAGTCGCGCCTGGACTACCTCACCAGCTACAAATGGGTACGAGTGGAGTGGGAGAACACCCTCAACCTGGCTGTCAACAGGTTCCTCTCGACAAAGATTTACGTGCATGCGCGTTATGATGACAGCTCTACACCACTTAACGGCAGTACCAGTTACTTCCAGTTAAGCGAGCTGCTGAGCTTCGGTTTAAGCTATAGTTGGTAACGAATGTTACCAGAATGAGGGGATGGTTGCAAAATCATCCCCCTTTTTTTTGTCTTTCCAATAATAAACAGTATATTTGCAAGGAAATTTACACTAAATTGATGAATACCATGAAAGAAGATGTAGTAAAACACAGTGGAGTCATCCAGCAAATTGACGATAACTTTTTGCAAGTGAAGATTGTGCAGACAACTGCCTGCTCTTCTTGTCACATCAAGGGTCATTGCACCTCAGCAGACTCGAAGGAACATCTCATCAAGATTTACGACAAGGAAGCCTCCAGCTTCCAGGTTGGCGAAGAAGTGTGGGTGATGGGTTCTGTCGGCATGAGTCGCAAGGCTGTGTGGTACGGTTATCTCTTGCCCTTGCTGATACTCATGGTGCTGCTCATTGGTCTCATATCTTGGTGGGGTAAGGAAAGCGAGCTCTCTGCGGCCCTGTATTCGATTGGTGGCGTTGTCATCTACTATCTGTTGCTGTCTTATTTCGGCAAGGACAAGTTGAAGAAGACATTCACCTTCACCATTTCGAAGAAGAACTGATGGTTTAAATGAATTTAATCAACAACTTAATAATAACTAATTTATGAATGTAATTCTGATAGCAGTAATCTCTGTAGGAGTGATTGCATTGGTGGCAGCACTGGTGCTCTATCTGGCTTCTAAGAAGTTTGCTGTGTATGAAGATCCGCGTATCGCTCAGGTGGCTGAGGTGTTGCCTCAAGCCAACTGTGGTGGTTGCGGTTTTCCGGGTTGTAGCGGTTTGGCAAGTGCCATCGTGAAAGCTGGCTCACTGGAAGGGAAGTTCTGCCCTGTGGGTGGTCAGCCCGTGATGGAGAAGGTGGCTGCCGTGATGGGACTCACCGCAGAGGCCAAGGAACCGATGGTGGCAGTGGTGAGATGTAACGGCTCCTGCGCCAATCGTCCACGTGTTAACCAGTACGACGGCGTGAAGAGTTGTGCCATCGCAGCCGCTCTCTATGGTGGTGAAACAGGCTGTAGCTATGGCTGTTTGGGTTGTGGCGACTGTACCCAGGCTTGTAAGTTCGGTGCCATCAAGATCAATCCTGAAACGGGGTTGCCCGAGGTGGACGACGACAAGTGTACGGCGTGCGGTGCTTGCGTGAAGGCTTGCCCGAAGAGCATCATCGAGCTGCGTAAGAAAGGCTTGAAGAATCGTCGTGTGTATGTGCGTTGCGTCAACAAGGACAAGGGTGCGGTTACCCGCAAGGCTTGCTCGGTGGGTTGCATCGGTTGCGGCAAGTGCGAGAAGACCTGTCCGTTTGGTGCCATCACCGTGACCAACAATGTGGCTTACATCGACTTCAACAAGTGTAAGTCGTGCCGCAAGTGTGTGGATGTTTGTCCTACTCATGCCATCATCGACCTTAACTTCCCTCCGAAGCCCGTGAAGCCTGCCGCTCCTGCCGCTGAAGCTCCAAAGCCAGCCGTTAAGCCTGAAGCCCAACCTGTTAAGTCTGCCGCACCTGTGGCTATGCCAAGTGCTGCCTCCATCGCTGCCTTGTTGCCTCAAGCCAACTGTGGCGCTTGTGGCTTCGACGATTGTGCTGCCTTTGCTGCAGCCATCGTGAAAGACGGTGGAATAGGAGAGAAGTCCTGCTCTGTGGGTGGCGACGAGGTGATGGCCAAGATAGCCGACTTGCTGAAGAATGGCCCTGCTGAACCAGCCAAGGCTCCGGAAGCAGCTCCTGCGCCAGCAGAGAAACCTGCCGAGGCAAAGGCTGTGGCTCCCGCCTTCGAACGGGTGAACATTGCGGCTCATCCAAAGGTGGATGTGGTGGCCAAGATTGCTGCCCGTGCCTTAGAGATGGCTGCCAAGAATCCACAGAAGGCAGAAGCTCAGGTGGTGGATAAGAGTCCGCTGGTGCCCGTCAGGACAACCGGTCTGATGGCAGGCCAGAAGATGGCTGCCAAGTCGAAGGAAGAAGCTAAGGCTGTGGTAGATAAGATAGCTTCTACGCTGTTTAACCCAAGTAAATAAAAGCATTTAGATATATGTTGAAGACTTTTTCAATCGGAGGAGTTCATCCTCACGGAAATAAACTTTCAGCAGGTCAGCCCATCGTCAAAGCTGAAATTCCCAGCAAGGTAGCCATCTTGTTGGGTCAGCACATTGGCGCACCCGCCAAGGCCATCGTTGCCAAGGGTGATACGGTGAAGGTGGGGCAGAAGATTGCGGAGCCTGGTGGTTTCGTGTCGGCAGCCATCCATTCGTCCGTAAGTGGCAAGGTGTCGAAAATCGACACCATCATCGATGCCAGTGGCTATCCGAAGCCTGCCATCTTCATTGATGTGGAGGGCGACGAATGGCTGGAGAGCATCGACCGTTCTGACACGCTGGTGAAGGAGTGCACACTCACTCCAGAAGAGATCAATAAGAAGGTGACCGACATGGGCATCGTGGGTTTGGGTGGCGCCTGCTTCCCCACCCAGGTGAAACTGTCGCCTCCTCCTGCTTTCAAGCCTCAGTGCGTGGTGATCAATGGCGCAGAATGCGAGCCATACCTCACGGCCGACCATCGGCTGATGGTCGAGAAAGCCCCCGAAATCATGGTGGGTGTGAGCATCCTCATGAAATCGATGCGCGTCAATAAGGCTTATATCGGCGTGGAGAACAACAAGCCCGATGCCATTGCCGCTTTGGAGAAAGCTGCCAAGGATTTCAGCGGTATTGAGGTGGTTCCCCTGAAAATGAAATATCCGCAAGGTGGTGAGAAGCAGTTGATTCAAGCCATCATCAACAAGTATGTGGGTAGTGGAGCGTTGCCTATCTCTACAGGTGCTCTGGTGCAGAACGTGGGAACGGCCTTCGCCGTTTACGAGGCAGTGCAGAAGAACAAGCCTCTGTTCGAACGCGTGGTGACCGTTACGGGTAAGTCGGTGAAGCAACCAGGCAACTTCCTGGCTCGCATCGGCACACCCATCCAGCAGCTCATCGATGCTTGCGGTGGATTGCCCGAAGATACCGGCAAGGTCATCAGCGGCGGCCCTATGATGGGCAAGGCGTTGGTGAACACCGAAGTGCCCACTGCCAAGGGAACGTCTGGCATCACCATATTGAATAAGAAGGATGCCAAGCGTGGCGAGCCCCAGCCTTGCATCCGTTGCGCCAAGTGCGTGAGTGCCTGCCCTATGGGCTTGGAGCCTTACCTCATGGCACAACTGGCCGAGCATGCTGAGTTCGAGAGATTAGAGAAAGAAGACATCATGGACTGCTTGAGTTGCGGCGCCTGCCAGTTCACCTGTCCTGCCAACCGTCCGTTGCTGGATTACATCAGCTTGGGCAAGGCAAGGGTAGGAGCTATCATCCGTGCCCGCAGTGTAAAAAAATAAATTGACGATGGAAAATAAATTGTTAGTATCACTTTCTCCCCACGATCATGCCAACGATAGCGTGCAGAAGAACATGTACGGCGTGCTCATCGCGCTGATACCTGCCTTCCTGGTGTCGCTCATCGCCTTCGGCATAGGAGCACTGGTGGTCACTGCCGTATCGGTGGCTGCCTGTGTGTTCTTCGAGTGGGCAATCAGCAAGTATATCATGAAGCGTGAGCGCCTCACCATCACCGATGGCTCTGCCATCATCACGGGTGTGCTGCTGGCGTTCAACCTTCCATCCAACCTGCCGATATGGATCATCATCCTGGGCGCGCTGTTCGCCATCGGTGTGGGCAAGATGTCGTTCGGTGGCTTGGGATGCAACCCGTTCAACCCCGCATTGGCTGGTCGTATCTTCCTGTTGATATCATTCCCTGTGCAGATGACCTCATGGCCAGTGGCAGGACAGCTCACATCCTACGTGGATGCCACAACGGCTGCTACGCCTTTGTCGCTCATGAAGCAGGCTGTGAATGGCAACCCTGCAGCCTTGGGCGACTTGCCCGATTCCTTAGGCATGCTGCTCGGCAACGACCTCGGTGGTTCGCTGGGTGAGGTCAGTGCCTTGGCTTTGCTCATTGGCGGTGCCTTCATGTTGTGGAAGAAAATCATCACCTGGCACATCCCTGTGTCTATCCTCGTTACGGTGTTCGCCTTTGCGGGCATCATGTATCTGGTAGATCCATCCGTCTATCCATCTCCTGAGTATCATCTGCTCAGTGGTGGTCTGATGTTGGGTGCCATCTTCATGGCCACCGACTATGTGACCTCTCCGATGAGCCATCGCGGACAACTCATCTATGGTGTCTGCATCGGTATCATCACCATGGTCATCCGTCTGTTTGGCTCTTATCCTGAAGGCATGTCGTTCGCCATCTTCATCATGAATGCGTTCGTGCCTCTGATCAACACGTATGTTAAACCTCAAAGATTCAGCAACAAGGCTGTGAAAGTAAAGAAATGAAGAAGTTAGAATCATCATTGAAGAACATGGTGCTGGTGCTCACAGGCATCACCATCATCTGTGTAGGCTTGCTGGCTGCTATGAATGAGGTGACCAAAGAGCCTATAGCCGCCGCCAATGCCAAGACGTTGAGCGATGCGGTAAGTGCCGTTGTGCCTGGCTTCGACAACAATCCCATCGATGAGATGAAGACCCAGGAAGTTGACGGCGTGTCCTATAAGATCTATCCTGCCACCAAGGGTGGCGAGAGCATTGGAGCTGCCGTCGAGAGCTCTGTGATGGGCTTTGGTGGTAACCTTACCATCCTGGTGGGTTTCAACAAAGACGGACAGATCAACGACTATTCGCTGCTGAGCCATGCCGAGACCCCCGGCTTGGGAGCCAAGGCCGACAGCTGGTTCAAGAGTGGTGCTAAGGGCGACATCACGGGCAAGAGCCCCAAGGATGGAGCCTTGACGGTGAGCAAGGACGGTGGTCAGATTGATGCCATCACGGCTTCCACCATCACCTCACGTGCCTTCCTGAAGGCCGTAAATGCCGCCTACGCCGCTTTCTCGGGTCAGGCAACCGATGGTAACACCGGAGCTACGCAGCAGGCTGGTAAGCAAAATGTTGAACAGGCAACCGCTACTGGTGCCGCTAATTGAATAGGAGGGTAAGATTATGAGTAACCTGAAAGTTTTAATCAACGGCATCGTCAACGAGAACCCCACCTTCGTGCTGATGCTGGGTATGTGTCCCACGTTGGGCACCACTTCCAGCGCCATCAACGGCATGTCGATGGGTCTGGCCACAGCCTTTGTGCTGATCTGTTCAAACACCGTGATTGCGGCTGTCAAGAATGTCATCCCCAACATGGTGCGCATTCCTTCCTTCATCGTCATCATCGCATCGTTCGTCACGTTGCTCCAGATGGTGATGCAGGCCTATGTTCCCGACCTCTACAAGACGCTGGGCTTGTTCATCCCGCTCATTGTGGTAAACTGCATCGTGCTGGGTCGCGCCGAGGCGTTTGCATCCAAGAACGGCCCCGTGTCTTCGTTCTTCGATGGCTTGGGCATCGGCTTGGGCTTCACCATCGCCTTGACGTTATTGGGTGCTGTACGCGAGTTGTTGGGCACGGGTAAGGTATTCAACCTCAGCCTTGTTCCCGAGGACTATGGCATGCTGCTCTTCGTGCTCGCCCCAGGTGCTTTCATTGCCTTGGGCTACCTGGTAGCAGTGGTTAACAGTATGAGAAAAGCTAACTGATAAAAAGGATTCATTATGGAATATTTACTGATATTTATCGCGGCGATTTTCGTCAACAACATTGTCTTCTCCCAGTTCCTGGGCATCTGTCCGTTCCTGGGAGTATCCAAGAAGATTGATACGGCATTGGGCATGAGTGCTGCCGTAGCATTCGTGCTGGTGCTCGCCACCATCGTCACCTACCTGATACAGAAGTTCGTGCTCGATGCCTTCAGCTTGCAATACCTGCAAACCATCACCTTCATCCTCGTCATCGCCTCGTTGGTGCAGATGCTGGAGATCGTGCTCAAGAAGGTGTCACCCTCGCTCTATCAGGCATTGGGCGTGTTCCTGCCTCTGATTACCACCAACTGCGCCGTGTTGGGTGTGGCCATCCTGGTAATCCAGAAGGACTACGACCTGCTGACAGGCGTTGTATATGCTTTCTCCACCGCCATTGGCTTCGGCTTGGCACTCACCTTGTTTGCCGGCATCCGTGAGCAGATGAGCCTGGTAAACATCCCCAAGGGTATGAAGGGAACACCCATCGCGCTCATCGTGGCTGGCCTGCTGGCTATGGCTTTCATGGGCTTCAGCGGTGTGGTAAAGGTATAATACAAAACAAAGGGCAACTATCTTCACAGACAGTTGCCCTTAACACCGAAATTCAAATAAGTGATTTGATAAATCAAACCTTTGCAAAGTTACAGCAAAAAAATGAGCTTTGCAAATTTTTTGTAACTTTTTATGACATGTTAATGTAAAAAATGATGAAGATTCTTCGTCCGATATTTTTTCTCTGTTTATTGCTGAGTGCGCTGAACACGTCGGCTCAGTTGAAGCTGCCTTTGCTCAACAAGCTCGACAGCATGTTGGAAGAGCGTCAGAAGAAGCCAAAAACAGATACGAATTATGTGGTGCGACCCCACAGCCGCTGGACGTTGCGTCTCATCAACAACCTGTCGGGCACGAACTTCACGATGAAGCTCGCCTTGATAGACGATTCCTATGCCAACCTGCGCTTCTATACGCCCCTTCGCCATACGGTGACATTCAGTGTCAACTATCGTGGCTTGGCTGTGGCGTTGGCGGTCAATCCCGCTTCCATGTTTGGCAAGCGTGGCAGCAGAGAGTTCAACATCAATTCCTACAGCAACCGCTACGGCTTCGACTTCATCTACGAGAAGGATGGCAGTTACGAGGGTTCTGTCAGGTTGGACGGAGAAGTGGAGCATTTCAGAGATGAAATCGAAGAGAAGAGCATGACCATCAATGGCTATTATGCCTTCAATGGCCGCAAGTTCTCCTATCCGGCAGCCTTCAGTCAATCCTTCATCCAGAAGCGCAGTGCCGGTAGCATCATGTTAGGTGCTTCCTATCATCATGGAAGTGTCGATATTGTCAATCAAGACGAAGAGTACTATCAGGAAGACAATGTGCGCAAGATCAAGCTGAACTATTTCAGTGTGGGCATAGGCTATGGCTACAACTTTGTGCCCCACAGCCAGTGGCTCATTCATCTTTCAGCATTGCCTTCCGTTGTTCTGTGGCGCGAAAACAAGGTGGTCATGATGGGCCACAATGAAGAATTGCCAGCCAGCTTCCCCGAGATGTCGCTGGTGGGTCGTGCCTCGCTTGTGAAGTACTTCAAGCATTTCTTCATGGGTGCCACGTTGGTGTATAACTACACCTCAGCGGGCGACTACGATTCCATCCGCATCCGTCACTACAAATGGCGCGCCCGCCTCATTCTGGGCAAGAGGTTCTAAGTTGTTGAGCTACCTAACTTTTAGAGATTTACACATCGCTATAATAGGGCCACGTTGTGTTCCCCCTGCTGCACCATCCAAATCCTCATCATTGAGTTCTTGTCTCATCACCACTTGTGCATCCTTGTCAACACCTTCGATGGTGAGTTTCTTCACTTCGTTGTCGATTTCAATCTGCACCACACGCTTGTTCTTTTCTTCTGTTGCCATAATATAAAGAGTTTTTAGTTTGTTTATCGCCACAAAGATAGGCAAAAATAAAGAAACAACAAACAAAGGGATTGATATTTTTAAAAATTGCCCCTCGCAAATGCGGATATGGTGGATGGATAAGGGGGGGGGAGGGGGAGGAGAGAGAAATATCAGTCTGCTTCCATCAGGGGATGGCGTAGCCGCCACCC